>CAJNCT010000001.1:600000-806898 GCA_905221335.1 bacterium | reverse complement strand
TCAGCTTCAATTAGTGCTAGCCAATCAGCAAGCACAAGCTTGAGTAACAGCGTGTCAGCTTCAATTAGTGCGAGCCAATCAGCAAGCACAAGCTTGAGCAACAGTGTGTCAGCTTCAATTAGTGCGAGCCAATCAGCAAGCACAAGCTTGAGTAACAGCGTATCTGCTTCAATTAGTGCATCTGAATCAGCAAGCACAAGCTTGAGCAACAGCGTAAGTGCTTCAATCAGCACAAGTGAATCAGTTTCAACAAGTACAAGCTTGAGCAACAGCGTATCAGCTTCAATCAGTGCATCTGAATCAGCAAGCAACAACTCAAGTAGTACTTCAGTTTCAACAAGTACTTCAGTAAGCATGAGCAATAGCGTTTCAAGCAGTTTGAGTACAAGTGCGTCACAACAATCTAACTCATTCAGCTATAGTAAGGGTGAGCCAACAAGCGAATCTAAGCCAGAGTTTAACCTTCCTAGCTACCTTGAATCTGTAAGTGCAAGTGAGTCAGTTTCACTCAGCAAGTCAGTAAGCGTATCATTGAGCGATAGTACTTCAGCCTCAATCAGCGCAAGTGAGTCAGTCTCAACAAGCACAAGCTTGAGTGACAGCATTTCTGCATCAATCAGTGCAAGCAACAACTCAGGTAGCGGTTCAGGTTCAGCAAGCACAAGCAATGGCTCAGCTAGTCAATCAGCTAGCGCATCAGTATCTGCAAGTCAAAGCACTTCGGCGTCTGTATCAGCTAGCCAATCAGCTTCAGCTTCAATCAGTGCAAGCAACAACTCAGGTAGCGGTTCAGGTTCAACAAGCACAAGCAATGGTTCAGGCGATGCCTCAACTTCAGCAAGTACTTCAGCAAGCTTGAGCAACAGCGCAAGTACCTCAGCTAGCTTGTCTGACAGTGCTTCAATCTCAAGTGCATTGAATCACTCACAAGCTCCTGCCCAACAACCTGCTGGACCAGGACGTTCAAACGGTAGAAAACTTCCAAATACAGGAACTGCAAGTAACCAATTTGCTGGTCTTGGATTAGGAGTAGCTGCCTTGGCAACTGCCTCTCTTCTTGGCAAGAAGAAGAAATCAGCAGCTTCTGAAATGGACCTAGAGGATTAAGTTTCAGGAACTGTCTAAAATGGAATGCTTGTTCCCATTCTAGCGATTGAAACAAGAACCCCAGATAGCCTTAGGCTATCTGGGGTTTATTTGTGGACTTATTTTTAATCTATAGGCCTTTTTAGTTCTTTCTGTCTACCTTTTTTGTTATACTAGTAGAAGAAAAATTAGAAAGATTTGTGGGTGTTAAACAGTCCAGTGGGGTGTTTTGATATGGACTGAGGTTCCACCCAAAGAGGTATTAGTGTCGTGTCTCAATCTTATATCAATGTTATCGGAGCAGGTTTGGCAGGGTCTGAAGCTGCTTACCAAATCGCAGAACGTGGTATTCCAGTTAAACTTTATGAAATGCGCGGTGTCAAGTCAACACCCCAGCACAAAACAGACAATTTTGCAGAGTTGGTTTGTTCCAATTCCTTGCGTGGAGATGCTCTGACAAATGCTGTTGGGCTTCTCAAGGAAGAAATGCGTCGTTTGGGTTCTGTTATCTTGGAATCAGCTGAAGCTACCCGTGTTCCTGCGGGTGGGGCGCTTGCGGTGGACCGCGATGGTTTCTCCCAGATGGTGACTGAGAAAGTAGCCAACCACCCCTTGATTGAGGTGGTTCGTGATGAAATTACAGAGTTGCCAACAGATGTTATTACAGTTGTAGCGACTGGTCCTTTGACCAGCGATGCCCTAGCTGAAAAGATTCATGCCCTTAATGACGGCGATGGTTTCTATTTCTACGACGCGGCGGCGCCGATTATCGATGTCAATACCATTGATATGAGCAAGGTCTATCTTAAGTCTCGTTATGATAAGGGAGAGGCAGCCTATCTCAACGCTCCAATGACTAAACAAGAATTTATGGATTTCCATGAAGCTTTGGTCAATGCGGAAGAAGCACCGTTGAATTCTTTTGAAAAAGAAAAGTATTTTGAAGGTTGTATGCCTATCGAAGTCATGGCCAAACGTGGTATTAAAACCATGCTTTATGGTCCTATGAAGCCAGTCGGTTTGGAATATCCAGACGATTACACAGGACCTCGTGATGGAGAGTTCAAAACACCGTATGCTGTTGTCCAGCTTCGTCAGGACAATGCGGCTGGTAGCCTCTACAATATTGTCGGTTTCCAAACCCACCTCAAATGGGGAGAACAAAAGCGTGTCTTCCAAATGATTCCAGGTCTTGACAATGCGGAGTTTGTTCGCTATGGGGTCATGCACCGCAATTCTTACATGGATTCACCAAATCTTCTGGAGCAGACCTACCGTTCTAAGAAACAGCCCAACCTCTTCTTTGCTGGTCAAATGACGGGTGTGGAAGGCTATGTCGAGTCAGCAGCTTCAGGCTTAGTTGCAGGTATTAACGCGGCTCGTCTCTTCAAGGGAGAAAGCGAGGCTATTTTCCCAGAGACAACAGCGATTGGAAGTCTGGCGCATTACATCACTCACGCTGATAGCAAACATTTCCAACCAATGAATGTCAATTTTGGGATTATCAAGGAATTGGAAGGCGAGCGTATCCGTGATAAAAAGGCTCGTTATGAAAAAATTGCAGAGCGTGCCCTTACCGACTTAGAGGAATTTTTAACGGTCTAATTTTTTTGAAAGAATTGCTCACTATACTATAAAAATCTTAGAAATTGTGATAAAATAGGTAGGATAAAAAAAGGAGAGTAAAAATGGCTAACCCCAAGTATAAACGTATTTTAATCAAGTTATCAGGTGAAGCCCTTGCCGGTGAACGTGGCGTAGGGATTGATATCCAAACAGTTCAGAAAATCGCAAAAGAGATTCAAGAAGTTCATAGCTTAGGTATCGAAATTGCCCTTGTTATTGGTGGAGGAAATCTCTGGCGTGGGGAACCTGCTGCAGAAGCAGGAATGGACCGTGTTCAGGCAGATTACACTGGAATGCTTGGGACCGTGATGAATGCTCTTGTGATGGCAGATTCATTGCAGCAAGTTGGCGTCGATACACGTGTGCAAACAGCTATTTCTATGCAACAAGTGGCTGAGCCTTATGTACGTGGACGTGCCCTTCGCCACCTTGAAAAAGGCCGTATCGTTATCTTTGGTGCTGGGATTGGTTCACCTTACTTCTCAACAGATACAACAGCAGCCCTTCGTGCAGCTGAAATCGAAGCGGATGCCATTCTTATGGCTAAGAATGGTGTAGACGGTGTTTACAATGCTGATCCGAAGAAAGACAAGACAGCCGTTAAGTTTGAAGAATTGACCCACCGTGACGTTATCAACAAAGGTCTTCGTATCATGGATTCAACTGCTTCAACCCTCTCTATGGACAACGACATTGACTTGGTGGTCTTCAACATGAACCAACCAGGTAACATCAAACGTGTCGTATTTGGTGAAAATATCGGAACAACAGTTTCAAACAATATCGAAGAAAAGGAATAAGAAAATTATGGCTAACGCAATTGTAGAAAAAGCTAAAGAGAGAATGACCCAGTCTCACCAATCACTTGCTCGTGAATTTGGTGGTATCCGTGCCGGTCGTGCCAATGCAAGCTTGCTAGACCGTATCCACGTAGAATATTATGGAGTCGAAACTCCTCTTAACCAAATCGCTTCAATTACCATTCCTGAAGCGCGTGTCTTGTTGGTAACACCATTTGACAAGTCTTCGTTGAAAGATATCGAACGTGCCTTAAACGCTTCTGATCTTGGTATCACCCCAGCTAACGATGGTTCTGTGATCCGTTTGGTTATCCCTGCTCTTACAGAAGAGACTCGTCGTGACCTTGCCAAAGAAGTGAAGAAGGTCGGTGAAAATGCTAAAGTAGCTGTCCGCAATATCCGCCGTGATGCTATGGATGAAGCTAAAAAGCAAGAAAAAGCAAAAGAAATCACTGAAGACGAATTGAAGACTCTTGAAAAAGATATTCAAAAAGTAACAGATGACGCTGTGAAACACATCGACGACATGACTGCCAATAAAGAAAAAGAAATCTTGGAAGTCTAAAAATAAACAGAAAAACTCAGTTGGCATTGCTGGCTGAGTTTTATTCGAAAGAAGGAAATATGAATACAAATCTTGCTAGTTTTATCGTTGGACTCATCATCGATGAAAATGACCGTTTTTACTTTGTGCAAAAGGATGGTCAGACCTATGCTCTTGCTAAAGAAGAAGGTCAACATACAGTAGGGGATACGGTCAAAGGTTTTGCCTACATGGATATGAAGCAAAAACTCCGCTTGACCACTCTAGAAGTGACTGCCACTCAGGACCAATTTGGTTGGGGAACCGTAACAGAAGTTCGTAAAGACTTGGGCGTCTTTGTGGATACTGGTCTACCTGATAAGGAGATCGTCGTGTCACTCGATATCCTCCCTGAGCTCAAGGAACTCTGGCCAAAGAAGGGGGATAAACTCTACATCCGTCTCGAAGTGGACAAGAAAGACCGCATCTGGGGACTTTTAGCGTATCAAGAAGACTTCCAACGTTTGGCTCGTCCTGCCTACAACAACATGCGGAACCAAAACTGGCCAGCCATTGTTTACCGCCTCAAGCTGTCAGGGACCTTTGTCTATCTGCCAGAGAATAACATGCTTGGTTTTATCCATCCCAGCGAGCGCTACGCAGAGCCTCGTTTGGGGCAAGTGTTAGATGCGCGGGTCATTGGTTTCCGTGAAGTGGACCGTACCTTGAACCTATCCCTCAAACCACGTTCTTTTGAGATGTTGGAAAATGATGCCCAGATGATTTTGACCTACTTGGAAAGCAATGGCGGTTTTATGACCTTGAATGATAAGTCATCTCCTGAGGACATCAAGGCAACCTTTGGCATTTCTAAAGGTCAGTTCAAGAAAGCACTTGGAGGCTTGATGAAGGCTGGCAAAATCAAGCAGGACCAGTTTGGGACAGAGTTGGTATAGGCCTTATAGACATGATAAAGAAACTTGAAGAAATGAGTTTAGAGGAACTCTGGCAACTTTTTCCGATTTTTTTAGTAGAGCACAAATCAGAGTGGAAAGACTGGTATGAATCGGAAAAAGCAAATCTGAAAAAAATATTGGGTGCAAATGTCATTAAAAGAATAGAACATATCGGTAGTACTGCTATCCCTAATATTTGGGCCAAAAATATCGTTGATATTCTGTTAGAAGTAGGTAGAATAGAGGATTTAGCAAGAGTTAGGGATTTATTGGTGAAGAATGGGTGGCTAGTGATGTCGGAAAGTCCTAACAGGATTTCGCTAAATAAAGGATATACAGAGCAGGGCTTTGCTGAGAAAGTTTTTCATTTACATTTGCGAATGACGGGAGATCATGACGAGATTCATTTTAGAGATTATCTCTGCCAGCATCCAGATATCGCCCAAGCGTATCAGGAATTAAAACTAAGTTTGTGGAAAAAATTTGAACACAATCGTGATGCCTATACAGATGCGAAAACAGATTTTATAAACCACTACGTTTCAGAGGCTAAGTCCAGTAATTTTCAAGAATCAGAAAAGTGTCATCAAAAAACTCTTGATAGGAGAAAGAATTGAGAAAATCATTTTACACTTGGCTCATGACTGAGCGCAATCCTAAAAGTAATAGTCCCAAAGCCATTTTGGCAGACCTCGCTTTTGAGGAGTCAGCCTTCCCAAAACACACGGATGATTTTGATGAGGTGAGTCGCTTTTTGGAGGAGCATGCCAGTTTCTCTTTTAACCTAGGAGATTTTGATGCCATCTGGCAAGAATACTTAGAACACTAGAGACAATGAGATGAGGCTAGTATTTTATTGTTCTCTTTGCTATAATAAAAAGAAATAAACGGATTAGAGAGGTTCTTTATTTGAAGGAACATTCAATAGACATTCAACTGAGTCATCCAGATGACCTGTTTCATCTTTTTGGATCCAATGAGCGCCATCTTCGTTTAATGGAAGAAGAGCTCGATGTGGTGATTCATGCCCGTACGGAGATTGTCCAGGTTTTGGGAGAAGAGACTGCCTGTGAGGAAGCCCGTCAGGTTATCCAGGCTTTGATGGTCTTGGTGAATCGAGGAATGACGGTTGGCACACCAGATGTGGTCACTGCGATTAGCATGGTCAAAAACGATGAAATCGACAAGTTTGTCGCCCTTTACGAAGAAGAAATTATCAAGGACAATACTGGGAAACCGATCCGTGTCAAAACTTTGGGTCAAAAGCTTTATGTGGATAGTGTCAAACAGCATGATGTGACCTTTGGAATCGGACCTGCAGGGACAGGGAAGACCTTTCTTGCAGTGACCTTGGCAGTGACTGCCCTTAAACGTGGGCAAGTCAAGCGGATTATCCTCACTCGACCAGCAGTGGAAGCTGGTGAGAGTCTTGGATTTCTTCCGGGTGATCTAAAGGAGAAGGTGGATCCTTACCTTCGACCAGTTTACGATGCCTTGTATCAGATTCTCGGAAAAGACCAAACGGCCCGTCTCATGGAGCGAGAAATTATCGAAATCGCGCCCCTTGCCTACATGCGTGGACGGACTTTGGACGATGCCTTTGTCATTCTCGATGAGGCACAAAATACGACCATCATGCAGATGAAGATGTTCCTGACTCGTTTAGGTTTTAATTCGAAGATGATTGTCAATGGAGATATCAGTCAGATTGACCTGCCACGTAATGTTAAGTCCGGTTTGATTGATGCCCAAGAAAAGCTCAAAAACATTCACCAAATTGACTTTGTTCATTTTTCAGCCAAAGATGTGGTTCGCCATCCAGTTGTCGCTCAGATTATCCGAGCCTATGAACCAGCTCCAGTTAAGATTGAAGAAAAGGACCAAGAAACAGAATAGCAAAAAAGAGCAGTTCAGATGAACTGCTCTTTTTTGTATCTGTGTTAACTAGTTAATGTCTTTAGACAAGTTCATCAATTGAAGTGTAATCCTTATCTAGCCCTTGGGCAACTGGAAGACTAGTCAAGTAACCTTGGTAAGTTGTAACTCCTTCACGTAAGCCTTGATCTTCAGTGATTGCCTTCTTAAAACCTTTTCCTGCTAAGGCTTCGATGTAAGGAAGAGTGACGTTAGTTAGGGCAATGGTCGAAGTACGGGCAACCGCACCAGGGATATTGGCAACGGCATAGTGGAGAACACCGTGTTTTTCATAGACTGGTTCATCGTGCGTTGTCACACGGTCAGCTGTTTCGATAACACCACCTTGGTCAACAGCAACGTCAACGATAACAGAGCCTGGACGCATTTGTTTGACCATCTCATCTGTCACCAGTTTTGGTGCCTTGGCACCAGGGATGAGAACCGCTCCAATCACCACATCAGCATCTTTCACACTTGCTTCGATGTTGAATGAATTAGACATAAGAGTTTGAATTTGGTTTCCAAAGACTTCTTCTAGAACCGAGAGACGTTTAGCACTGATATCTAAAATAGTCACTTGAGCACCGAGTCCCAAGGCGATGCGGGCAGCATGTGTACCGACGACACCACCACCGATGATGGTTACTTTTCCTTTTGGAACACCCGGAACACCACCTAGTAGGACACCAGAACCACCAGCTTGCTTAGTAAGGAAGTGAGCTCCGATTTGAACGGCCATACGACCGGCAACCTCACTCATAGGAACGAGGAGCGGTAGTTGTCCTTGATTGTCACGAACAGTTTCGTAGGCAATTCCTGTTGTTTTGGCTACTAACATAGCATCTGCTAATTCTGGAGCAGCAGCCATGTGCAAGTAGGTGAAGAGGAGAAGATCGTCGCGCAAATAACCATATTCAGAAGCTAGTGGTTCTTTTACTTTCACGACTAACTCAGCTGCCCAGGCTTCGCCAGCAGTAGCGACAATCTCAGCACCTTGCTTTTGATAGTCCGCATCAGTAAAGCCTGAACCAAGACCAGCATTTGTTTCGATGAGGACGCGATGACCACGGCTAACTAAGCTATAAACACCAGCAGGTGTGAGGGCAACACGGTTTTCATTGTTCTTAATTTCTTTTGGGATTCCGATTAACATAGAGATAACCTACCTTTCAATTGACGGTATTGTTTTAGTTGTCACATTCCAGTTCATAAATGAAAAATGTGATGGTTTTATTGTATATGAAACCGCTTCAAAAATCAAGAAAAACTTGTCATCCAAATTTATTTATGCTAGACTAGTGAGAATCAAGCTCTAATGGAGGAAAAAGTATGGAATCAATATTTGTGAAATTTGCTCAGTATCCATCTATAGAAACGAAGCGTTTATTGCTCCGACCTGTAACCTTGGACGATGCAGAAGCCATGTTTGAGTATGCTTCAGACAGAGAAAATACACGCTATACTTTTCCAACCAATCAGAGTTTAGAAGAAACCAAGAATAACATCGCCCAGTTCTACTTGGCCAATCCCTTGGGACGTTGGGGGATCGAACTAAAATGCAACGGCAAGTTTATCGGAACTATTGATTTGCACAAGATTGACCCCATTCTTAAAAAAGCAGCTATTGGTTACATTATCAACCAAAAGTATTGGAATCAAGGATTGACGACAGAAGCCAATCGTGCCGTGATTGAACTGGCTTTTGAGAAGATTGGAATGAACAAGTTGACTGCTCTTCACGACAAGGACAATCCCGCATCAGGCAAGGTCATGGAGAAATCAGGTATGCGTTTTTCACATGAAGAACCCTATGCTAGAATGGATAATAAAGAACCAGGGAGAATTGTCACAAGAGTTCATTATGTCTTGACTAAGGAAGACTATTTTGCAAATAAATAAGCAGTTGAAAAGAAATTTTCGACTGTTTTTTCTTCCTCTTACGAATAATTTAAGAGAGGAGAAAATATGGAAGCAATTATCGAGAAAATCAAAGAGTATAAAATCATTGTCATCTGCGCAGGTTTAGGTTTGGCCTTGGGCGGATTTTTCCTACTAAAGCCAACTTCACAAACACCCGTCACAGAAACGAATTTGCAGACTGAAGTTGCCGCTGCTTCAAAGGAGACATCTACCGAAAAAGAAGTGAAAAAGGAAGAAAAGGAAGAGTCTCCTGAACAAGATCTAATCACAGTAGATGTCAAAGGTGCTGTTAAATCGCCAGGAATTTATGATTTACCAGTAGGGAGTCGTGTTCATGATGCCGTTCAGAAAGCTGGTGGATTAACAGAGGAAGCAGATAGTAAATCGCTCAATCTCGCTCAGAAAGTCAGTGACGAGGCTCTTGTCTATGTTCCAACTAAGGGAGAAGAAGCAGCTAGTCAGCAGGCTGCCTCTGGAACGACTCCTTCGACAAGTAAAGAAAAGAAGGTCAACCTCAATAAAGCTAGTCTGGAAGAACTCAAGCAGGTCAAAGGTTTGGGAGGAAAACGAGCCCAGGATATTATCGACCATCGTGAGGCAAATGGCAAATTTAAGTCAGTAGATGAGCTCAAGAAGGTTTCTGGAATTGGCGCAAAGACCATAGAAAAGCTAAAAGACTATGTTACAGTGGACTAAAAACTTCCCTATTCCTCTAATCTATCTGAGCTTTTTGTTGCTTTGGCTTTACTATGCCATTTTTGGAGCGTCCTATCTCGCACTGCTAGGTTTTGTTTTTTTGCTCGCCTGTCTCTTTTTCCAATTTCCTTGGAAATCGGCTGGTAAAGTTCTAGCGATTTGTGGAGTTTTTGGATTTTGGTTTTTGTTTCAAAACTGGCAACAGACACAAGCTAGTCAAAACCTAGTGGATTCTGTTGAGAGGGTTCGGATTTTGCCTGACACTATTAAGGTCAATGGAGATAGTCTGTCCTTTCGGGGCAAGGATGATGGCCGTACCTTCCAAGTTTACTATAAACTTCAGTCCGAAGAAGAGAAAGAGCGATTTCAAGCCTTAACAGCCCTTCATGACTTGGAACTAGAAGGGAAGCTTTCAGAGCCAGAAGGACAGAGGAATTTTGGTGGATTTGACTACCGAGCTTATCTGAAGACTCAGGGGATTTACCAGACACTGACTATCAAGAGCATCCAGTCACTTAAAAAGGTTAGCAGTTGGGATATAGGTGAAAATTTATCAAGTTTACGTCGAAAGGCTGTGGTTTGGATTAAGACGCACTTTCCAGACCCTATGCGCAATTATATGACAGGTCTTCTGTTAGGACATCTGGACACGGACTTTGAGGAGATGAATGAACTTTATTCTAGTCTAGGAATTATCCACCTCTTTGCCTTGTCGGGTATGCAGGTGGGATTCTTTATGGATGCCTTTAAGAAACTCCTCTTGCGATTGGGCTTGACCCAAGAAAAGTTGAAGTGGCTGACCTATCCCTTTTCCCTTATCTATGCAGGTCTGACAGGATTTTCAGCTTCAGTCATTCGCAGTCTCTTACAAAAGTTACTGGCCCAACATGGTGTTAAGGGTTTGGATAATTTTGCCTTGACGATCCTTGTCCTCTTTATCGTCATGCCCAACTTTTTCTTGACAGCAGGAGGAGTCTTGTCCTGTGCCTACGCTTTTATCTTGACCATGACAAGCAAAGAAGGGGAGGGGCTCAAGGCTGTTGCCAGAGAAAGTCTGGTCATTTCCTTGGGAATATTGCCCATTCTATCCTTCTATTTTGCAGAATTTCAGCCTTGGTCAATTCTTTTAACCTTTGTCTTTTCCTTTCTGTTTGACTTGGTCTTCTTGCCACTCTTGTCCATCTTATTCATTCTGTCTTTTGTTTACCCAGTCACTCAGTTTAACTTTGTCTTTGAATGGTTGGAGAGCATCATTCGCTTGGTATCACAGCTGGCAAGCAGGCCTCTGGTCTTTGGTCAACCCAATGCATGGCTTTTGATTCTTCTCTTAGTTTCATTAGCCTTGGTATATGACATGAGAAAAAACATCAAAAGACTAGCAGGGTTCAGTCTCTTTATTGTGGGGCTCTTTTTCTTGACCAAGTATCCACTGGAAAATGAAATTACCATGCTGGATGTAGGGCAAGGGGAAAGTATTTTCCTACGGGATGTAACAGGTAAAACCATTCTCATAGACGTGGGAGGCAAGGCAGAGTCTGATAAGAAAATCGAAAAATGGCAAGAAAAGGCGACGACCAGCAATGCCCAGCGAACCGTGATTCCCTATCTAAAAAGTCGTGGGGTAGCCAAGATTGACCAGCTTATTTTGACCAACACAGACAAGGAACATATTGGCGATTTGCTGGAGGTGACTAAGGCTTTCCATGTCGGAGAGATTTTAGTATCAAAAGGAATTCTGACACAGAAGGAATTTGTAGCAGAACTAGAAGCAAGCCAAACCAAGGTGCGCAGTGTGACAGCAGGGGAGAATTTACCGATTTTTGGTGGTTACTTAGAAGTTCTATCTCCAAGGCAGATTGGAGATGGAAGTCATAGTGATTCCCTCCTTCTTTATGGAAAACTTCTGGATAAGCACTTTCTCTTCACTGGAAACTTGAAAGAGAAGGGAGAGAAAGACTTGCTGAAGCATTATCCAGACCTAGAGGTGGATGTCTTGAAAGCAGGCCAACATGGTGCTAAAACCTCATCCAATCCAGCTTTCCTAGAAAAACTCAAACCAGAAATTACTCTCATTTCAGTTGGAAAAAACAATCGTGCGAAACTCCCCCATCAGGAAGCCTTGACACGACTGGAAAGTATCAAGAGTAAGATTTACCGAACTGACCAGCAAGGAGCTATTCGCTTTAAAGGATGGAATAGTTGGCGAATTGAAACGGTTCGATAAAATAGACAAAGTTTTTTAAAAATTGACTTTTTATCTTGACAAGGAATAGAAAACTTGGTATTATATAAAAGTTGAGAAAAGCAGAAGTGAGAGCTTCTCGCCTTGTGACATCAAGTTGCCTGGCCCTACGGATGAAAAGTTTCTAAGAAACGCTATCATAACGTGCGGGCTTGTATCATTACGAGTCCGCTCTTGTTTTTCTCTAATAATAAAAAAGAGGTGAAAACCATAGCAAAGCAAGACTTATTCATCAATGATGAAATTCGTGTACGTGAAGTTCGCTTGATCGGTCTTGAGGGAGAACAGCTAGGCATCAAGCCACTCAGCGAAGCGCAAGCATTGGCTGATAGTGCAAATGTTGACTTAGTATTGATTCAACCCCAAGCAAAACCGCCTGTTGCTAAAATTATGGACTACGGTAAGTTCAAATTTGAGTACCAGAAAAAGCAAAAAGAACAACGTAAAAAACAAAGTGTTGTTACTGTGAAAGAAGTTCGTCTGAGTCCAACTATTGACAAGGGAGACTTTGACACAAAACTTCGCAATGCACGTAAATTCCTTGAAAAAGGAAATAAAGTTAAGGTATCTATTCGCTTTAAGGGTCGTATGATTACCCATAAAGAGATTGGTGCAAAAGTTTTAGCCGAGTTTGCTGAAGCAACACAAGATATTGCGATCATCGAACAACGAGCTAAGATGGATGGACGCCAAATGTTCATGCAGTTGGCGCCAGCAACTGACAAAAAATAATTGTCAGAAAGTTAAATAAAGGAGAAAAAATCATGCCAAAACAAAAAACACACCGCGCATCAGCTAAACGTTTCAAACGTACAGGTTCTGGTGGACTTAAACGTTTCCGTGCTTACACTTCTCACCGTTTCCACGGAAAAACTAAGAAACAACGTCGTCATCTTCGTAAAGCATCTATGGTGCATTCAGGAGATTTCAAACGTATCAAAGCAATGCTTACTCGCTTGAAATAATAGCCTAACAGTAAGTAAACAATTCTAGGAAATATTTGGAGGAAATAAAACATGGCACGTGTTAAAGGTGGCGTTGTATCACGCAAACGTCGTAAACGTATTCTTAAATTAGCAAAAGGTTACTATGGAGCTAAACACATCTTGTTCCGTACTGCAAAAGAACAAGTAATGAACTCTTACTACTATGCATACCGTGACCGTCGTCAGAAAAAACGTGACTTCCGTAAATTGTGGATCACTCGTATCAATGCTGCAGCTCGTTTGAACGGACTTTCATACTCACAATTGATGCATGGTTTGAAATTGGCTGAAATCGAAGTTAACCGTAAAATGCTTGCTGACTTGGCTGTTAACGACGCAGCAGCTTTCACAGCTCTTGCAGATGCAGCTAAAGCAAAACTTGGTAAATAATAATTGATAAGACTGGAACAGGATTGTCCCAGTCTTTTTAGAAATAAAGGAGAAAGCTATGGCTTCAAAAATGTTACACACCTGCTTGCGAGTAGAAAACCTTGAAAAATCAATCGCATTTTATCAAGATGCTTTTGGTTTTAAAGAATTGCGTCGCAAGGATTTCCCAGATTATGCCTTCACGATTGTCTATCTAGGGCTTGATGGTGATGACTACGAGTTGGAATTGACCTATAACTATGACCACGGCCCTTACGTGGTAGGAGATGGCTTTGCCCATATCGCCCTCAGCACACCTGACCTTGAGGCACTTCATCAAGAACATAGCAACAAAGGCTATGAGGTTACAGAGCCAAAAGGCCTACCAGGAACTCCACCAAACTATTACTTTGTCAAGGATCCTGACGGCTACAAGGTCGAAGTCATTCGTGAAAAATAATCCAGTGAAGTCAAGTAGAATGTTCGTTTTCTACTTGACTTTTTTTCTTTGAAAGAGTATACTAATATAAATTTAACCTTTAAGGGGAGTCCAGAGAGACTCACAAGGTGTCAGATAAAAGGGATAGGGGGTTCTCTGTGGGGACTTTTTAAGTGTGTGCATGAGTTCTGTTCTATCCTAACTGAGGCCTTGCAATTGCAAGGTCTTTTCTTTATCTGGTCCCCTTAAATTTAAGGAGGAAAAGTCATGAATCCCACATGTAAGAAACGTTTGGGTGCCATTCGTTTGGAAACCATGAAGGTGGTCGCACAAGAGGAAATCGCGCCAGCAATCTTTGAATTAGTCCTAGAAGGGGAAATGGTTGAAGCCATGCGAGCAGGCCAATTTCTCCATCTGCGTGTGCCTGATGATGCCCATCTCTTACGCCGTCCTATTTCAATTTCGTCTATTGACAAGGCAAACAAGCAGTGTCATCTCATTTATCGGATTGAGGGGGCTGGGACAGCTATTTTTTCAACATTAAGTCAGGGAGATACTCTTGATGTGATGGGGCCTCAGGGAAATGGATTTGATTTGTCTGATTTAGACAATCAGAGCCAAGTTCTCCTCGTTGGTGGTGGGATTGGTGTTCCGCCCTTGCTTGAGGTGGCCAAGGAATTGCATGCGCGTGGGGTGAAAGTAGTGACAGTCCTCGGTTTTGCCAACAAGGATGCTGTTATTCTCGAAACAGCATTGGCCCAATATGGTCAGGTTTTTGTAACGACAGATGATGGTTCTTATGGGATTAAGGGAAATGTTTCTGTTGTTATCAATGATTTAGACAGTCAGTTTGATGCTGTTTACTCATGTGGAGCGCCTGGAATGATGAAGTATATCAATCAAAGATTTTATGATCACCCAAGAGCCTATCTATCTCTGGAATCTCGTATGGCTTGTGGGATGGGAGCTTGCTATGCCTGCGTCCTAAAAGTTCCAGATAGTGAGACCGTCAGCCAACGAGTCTGTGAAGATGGCCCTGTTTTCCGCACAGGAACGGTTGTATTATAAGGAGAAAGTCATGACTACAAATCGTTTACAAGTTTCTCTACCGGGTTTGGACTTGAAAAATCCTATCATACCAGCTTCAGGATGTTTTGGTTTTGGCCAAGAGTATGCCAAGTATTATGATTTGGACCTTTTAGGCTCCATTATGATCAAGGCGACGACACTTGAACCACGTTTTGGGAATCCAACTCCCAGAGTTGCAGAGACACCTGCCGGTATGCTCAATGCAATCGGCTTGCAAAATCCTGGTTTAGAAGCTGTTTTAGCTGAAAAGTTGCCTTGGCTGGAAAGAGAGTATCCTACGCTTCCCATCATCGCCAATGTAGCAGGCTTTTCAAAACAAGAGTATGCTTCGGTTTCTCAGGGAATTTCCAAGGCAACTAATGTAAAAGCTATCGAGCTCAATATCTCTTGTCCGAATGTGGATCATGGCAATCATGGACTTTTGATTGGGCAAGATCCTGATCTAGCTTATGAAGTGGTAAAAGCAGCTGTCGAAGCTTCTGATGTGCCAGTCTATGTCAAGCTAACTCCTAGTGTAACGGATGTTGTCACCATCGCCAAAGCCGCAGAAGATGCAGGGGCAAGTGGCTTAACCATGATCAATACTCTAGTCGGTATGCGCTTTGACCTCAAAACTAGAAAGCCAATCCTAGCCAATGGAACAGGTGGAATGTCAGGTCCAGCAGTCTTTCCAGTAGCCCTCAAACTCATCCGCCAAGTCGCCCAAACAACAGGCCTTCCCATCATTGGAATGGGGGGAGTGGATTCGGCTGAAGCAGCCCTAGAAATGTATTTGGCAGGAGCATCTGCTATTGGTGTTGGAACAGCCAATTTTACCAACCCTTATGCTTGTCCTGATATCATCGAACATCTGCCAAAAGTCATGGACAAATATGGCATTAGCAGTTTGGAAAATCTCCGTCGAGAAGTTAAAGACAATCTGAGATAAACTAGGTCTTCCTTATCGTCAACAAGACATAGAATCTTCATCAATTTGTAATATTTTCGTTAGTCAACTATGTTACAATAGGTTTTATAAACTAGTAATAGTGTAGATAGTTTTCTACTGAGGAGAATAAAATGAAGAAGATACTACTTGCAAGTACTGTCGTTCTTTCTATGGCAGGATTTGCAAAGACATCTGTATATGCTGAAGAATCTCAGGTTACGAAAAAAACTCAGACCACAGATGTAGTCGAGAAAAAAGAGGAAGCTGCTCCCAAGAAAGAAGTTCCTAAAGTCGAGGCGAAGAAAGAGCCAGCTGTAAAAGAGGAAGATCCTTCCAAAAAGGAAAAAAAAGAGGAAGTTATCAAGGAAGGTTGGAAAAAAGAGCAAGGAAACTGGCGTTTTTATGAAAATAACCAGCCTGTCGTAAACTGGAAAAAAATTAGTGGTACTTGGTATTACTTTGACAGAAACGGTATTATGCTCAGTAATACTATAATTGATGGTTACCTTATCAAAGGTAATGGCGCAATGGCAGAAAATGATTGGATAAAAATTTCTGACAAGTGGTACTATGCTACAACTTCAGGCAAGATTTCTCGTAATAAGTGGGAGAAGATTGAAGGCAGCTGGTACTATTTTGATAAAAATGGAATCATGCTTAGTCGCACCATCTATAATGACTATCTCTTCCAAGGCAGTGGCGCAATGGCAGAAAATGATTGGGTGAAAATATCCGACAAGTGGTACTATGCAACAGCTTCAGGCAAGATTTCTCGCGACAAATGGGAAAAGATTGAAGGCGTCTGGTATTACTTTGATAAAGATGGTGTTATGCTTAGTCGTACTATCTATAATGACTATCTTTTCCAAGGTAGTGGTGCCATGGCAGAAAATGATTGGGTAAAAATATCTGACAAGTGGTACCATGCAACAGCTTCAGGCAAGATTTCTCGCAACAAATGGGAGAAAATCAAAGGAACATGGTACTATTTCAATAGCGATGGTGTGATGGCAAGTAGCCAGTGGAAAAGTGACTACTATCTGAAAGATAGTGGCGCAATGGCGGAAAAAGAGTGGATTTTTGATAAATCCTACAATAGCTGGTTCTACTTGAAGTCAGGTGGGGCCTACGCTTCCCGTGAGTGGATTGGATCATACTACCTTAAATCTGGTGGCTATATGGCCAAAAATGAATGGATTTTTGACAAAGATTACGATGCTTGGTACTATCTAAAAGATGATGGTCGATATGTAACAGGTACTTTTACGATCAAAGGTAAAGAGTATTCCTTCCAGAATAACGGGAAGTGGATCTCAGAGGCAAAATATTACAAAGTGAAGCCAATTACTGCTTATGTTTATAGCGCTTCTGGTGAAAGATTGAGTTATGTATCACAGGGAACCATAGTCTCGCTTGGAGATGCCCAATCTAAAAAAGATAGTCAAATACCAGTCAATATTTCTGGTTTATCCGGCTTCATGAATAAAAGTGATTTAGTAGCTATTGATAAGGACAGTGAATTTGTCCCTCATTATACAAGTGATGGCAAGTATTTTTACCATGAGTTATCACCTTATGTAAGTCTCCGTGTTGCGCCACATAGCTCAGCTATGACTATTGGTAAGAAATATTATTCAACTGATGGAATTCATTTTGATGGCTTTACCATTGAAAACCCCTTCCTCTTTAGAAATTTGACTAAACCAAGTAATTACAGCGCAGCTGAATTGGATAAAGTTTATTCTTTGATGAATATTCGGGATAGTCGCCTCGCTGGTAAGGGAGCTATTTTTAAGGAAGCTGAGAAACGCTATGGTGTAAATGCTCTTTACTTGATGGCGCATAGTGCACTCGAGAGTGCTTGGGGTCGGAGCCAGATTGCCAAGGATAAGAATAACTTCTTTGGAATTGCAGCTTATGATTCGAGCCCATATACCTCGTCCAAAAAATTTGATGATGTGGATAAGGGGATTCTCGGTGCGGCTAAGTGGATTCGTGAGAACTACATTGACTATGGCAGAGACCACCTTGGAAACAAAGCAACTGGAATGAATGTTCGCTATGCTTCTGACCCATACTGGGGAGAGAAAATTGCCAGTATCATGATGACTATTAATAGCAAACTTGGTGGGAAAGACTAATCAAAAGAAATCAACGGTAACTACTGAAAAGTGGCTATCGTTTTGTTTTGGACATTGGAGGAATAATAGTATAATAACAGTCTCTTTAGTCTTGAATAATTAACAAAATGATAGTAGAATGTAATAGGCGATATTAATCTAATCACTATATAAAAACAAAGAAGATTTTTATGAAAAAGCTACTATCCTTCTCAATTGCCTTGTTTTCGATCACAACACTAGTTGCGTGTTCTGGACATAAGGTAGAATCAAAGGTTCCAGAAGAAAAAGTCGAGCAGAAGCAAGTCAAGTTCGATGAAAAGTTGTTTAAAGAAGCTGGACTCTTGCCTTTTAAAAATGAGAAGCAACTAGAACTTGGGGAATTGGATTCTAAATCACGCGCAACGGGTGCTCATATTCAACTTAAGAACAGCGATGAGCCAACTGAGAAGAGAGAGTCCAAGTTGACTTATGATCCAGTTGGATGGCACAACTATAAATTCTTTTATGGTGATGGTAAAAAAGAAGCTTGGCTGATGAGTCAAGGGCATTTGATAGGGTATCAATTTAGTGGATTGAATGATGAAAAGAAAAACTTGGTTCCTATGACTAATTGGCTAAATGCTGGAACTTATTATGGTACAGATAATACTAATCAAGAAAGTATGCTTTACTATGAGAATCGATTGGACTCTTGGTTGGCCAATCATCCGAACTACTATCTTGACTACAAGGTGACCCCAATCTATCAAAAGGACGAATTGATCCCGAGACAGATTGAGTTGCAGTATGTGGGAATAGATGAAAAAGGCAAACTCTTGGAAATCAAGGTGGGTGGTAGTAAAGAAAAGGTTGATCAGTATTCAGTGACGCATGTCGTTTTAGACAATGTTTCAGCTAATGCGGAAATCAATTACTTGGACGGTACAGCTAAAAATACAGTTAAAAACAAAGAAGAAAAAGCTAAAAAAAGAAGCTGAAGAAAAGGCTAAGAAGGAAGCTGAGGAAAAAGCCAAAAAAGAGGCTGAAGAAAAAGAAGAAGCTGAAAAGAAAGAAATCAGAGAAGCCGGATTGCAGTGGTAGTAAGAATTTAGTAGATATACAGTCAAAAAAACGTTGGAAAACGGTTTTTTGTTATAATTAAATTAAGAATGTAGAATTAAAGGAGAAAAATTTGATGAGATACATAACTCTTGGTCAAGATGACAAAGAATTATCAGAAATTGTTCTCGGAATGATGAGAATAAAAGATAAGTCTGTAAAAGAAGTTGAAGAGCTTGTAGAAACAGCACTTTCTGTTGGAATCAATGCTTTTGACTTGGCTGATATTTATGGTCGTGGTCGTTGTGAAGAACTGTTAGGTATTGTCCTAAAAAATCGTCCAGATTTAAGAGAAAAGATGTGGATTCAGTCCAAATGTGGCATTCGCATTGAAGAATTTACCTATTTTGATTTTTCTAAGGACTATATTATAAAATCAGTTGACGGAATTTTGCAAAGATTGAAGATTGATCATCTAGATAGCTTGCTTCTTCATCGACCAGATGCTTTGATGGAATCTGACCAAGTAGCAGAAGCCTTTGATCTTCTTTATAAACAAGGTAAGGTCCGAGATTTTGGAGTTTCTAATCAAAATCCTATGATGATGGAGTTGCTTAAAAAAGATGTCAAGCAGCCGTTAGCTGTTAATCAGCTACAATTGAGTGCGGCTTTTACTCCAGGATTCGAATCAGGTTTTCATGTTAATATGGAAGATAGTCAAGCAACTATGCGAGATGGCAGCGTTTTTGAATATTGCAAATTACACGATGTGGTCATTCAAGCATGGTCTGTCTTACAATTCGGGTATTTTAAAGGGAACTTTGTTGGTAATGAGAAATTTCAAGCTTTGAATCAAGTACTTGATCGTCTAGCTTTTAAATATGGAGTAACCCCTTCAACTATTGCCATTTCTTGGATATTGCGTTATCCAGCAAAAATGCAGGCAGTCGTAGGTACAACAAATCCTAAGCATTTGAGAGAAGTTAGCCAAGCGGCAAACTTTAGCTTAACAAGAAAAGAATGGTATGAAATTTATCTTGCAGCAGGGAATAATTTGCCGTAAGTAGAAGCAGATTTAAATAAATCACAGTCAAAAAGCCGTTGGAAAACGGTTTTTTGTTATAATTAAATGAAGAATATAGAATTAAAGGAGAGCATCATGACATTTGAAGAAATCCTGCCTGGGTTAAAGGCTAAGAAAAAATATGTACGAACTGGTTGGGGAGGGGCAGAAAACTATGTCCAACTTTTTGACACCATCGAGCAAAATGGTGTAGCTCTTGAGGTGACGCCCTATTTCCTAATCAACGTGTCTGGAGAAGGGGAAGGTTTTTCCATGTGGAGCCCGACACCTTGTGATGTTTTGGCAACGGATTGGGTAGAAGTGCATGACTAGACGTGTATTGATTACGGGAGTGAGTTCAGGTATCGGACTTGCTCAAGCTCGACTCTTTTTAGAGAAGGGTTATCAAGTTTATGGAGTTGACCAAGGTGAAAATCCACTCTTACAGGGTGATTTCTACTTTTTACAGAGAGATTTGACCTTGGACTTGGAGCCTATTTTTGACTGGTGTCCTTATGTGGATGTTTTGTGCAATACTGCTGGAGTTTTGGATGCTTACAAACCCCTTTTGGATCAAACAGCGCATGAAATTCAAGAGATTTTTGAAATCAACTATATGACTCCTGTTGAGTTGACTCGCTATTATTTGATGCAAATGCTGGAAAATAAAAAAGGAATCATTATCAATATGTGTTCGATTGCTTCGAGTCTGGCTGGCGGAGGTGGTCATGCCTATACTTCCTCTAAGCATGCCTTGGCAGGATTTACCAAGCAGTTGGCCCTAGACTATGCTGAAGCTGGTATTCAGGTCTTTGGGATTGCTCCAGGAGCGGTCAAGACAGCTATGACCGCTTCCGACTTTGAACCAGGTGGATTGGCTGACTGGGTGGCTAGTGAAACGCCAATCAAGCGCTGGATTGAGCCAGAGGAAATAGCAGAGCTTAGTCTTTTCTTAGCAAGTGGAAAGGCGAGCGCCATGCAAGGACAAATCCTGACAGTGGATGGTGGCTGGAGTTTGAAGTGATGCTTTGGTACAGTTTGCATTGTTCACTATTGGAGGTTAAAGATGGAACAAGATATATTTGGATTTGAGTTTCCAAGTTTTACCATCAGTTTTTATTGGAATGGGACGAAGTGGATCCTTATGAGATTGGTGACTCAGGTATCTGTTTATATGCTAAGGAGGATCTCTTAGAGCGTAATGAGACCTATCAGATAGAAGTAGATGAACCAGACTTCTTTATGATTGGTCAAGAGGGAGATTTGGCCTACTTTATCAAGAAAAATGCTGATGATTGCATTTATGAAAATGATTTGGGTGCTTTGGGCTCTTTAGAAATGAAAAAAGTTGCTGCAACTGTCTATGACTTTATTGACAAGGTCTTAGAAGAAAGATTGTAAAAACCGGAGGGATAATTATGCTGAGAGTAACAGATGCGAATGAGCCAATTACAAGAGAAGACCTTTTACAATTTGAGGAGAACCTTGGAAAGAAATTGCCGGAAGCCATGTTAAACTTTTATCTCAAGTACAATGGTGGTCAATCTTGTGTGTCTGGTGTTCATGATGACAAACATCTCTTTCCTTTCAATGCTTTTTATTCATTAGAGGAGATGGAGAAGGCCCTCAACTGGTTTGACGATGAGGTTGTTCCTGCTGGATTTCAGGCTAAAGACCTCCTTCATTTTGCCTATGATCCTGGGTCTGGAAACTATGCTCTGTCTCTAAGGGAAGAAGATTATGGCAAGGTTTACTACTATGTTTTAGAAGAAAGAGCTGAGATTTTTGGTCAATGGCTTTCATTTGAGGCTTTTCTGACTAGTTTTGTGGAAGGTGAGTAGAAATAAAAGGAGCAATCATGCGTAAACACCAATTCTTTTCACTAGCAGATATTTTAGAGCAAGTTAAGTTAGAACAATGTACTCAAGATGACTTTTGCCTCTATGGCAATGATGAAGGGAATTTGGCTCTCGATAGCCTTTATTTTGGTGTCGGATTATCCAGTTGTAGTTGATGATAAAGATGTCTACCCTGTGGAAGTAGTAGAGAGAAATCTTAATCTGGTATATTATGGTGAGCATCTGATAGATGTCCTTCTAGTGCATTGGATGAAAAGCCAGACGCAAGCCCTGAATACTTGGTCGATGCCTTAATTTATTATAATCAACATGATACTTTTATTCCCTTTGCCTAGTAACTAAGCTGGATTTGCATAGTTCTATTAAACATAAGCGAATACAGTAAGGAGTCAAGAAATGATAGATTACAAAATGGTAAATAAAAAAATTTCACCTTTTAAATTTTTAGTCCATGATGAAGAGACACAAAGTGTTCGAGGGTCGCTCATTTATTATCCTGATGGAGAATACAGACAGGAAGTATTCGACACTCGGGAAGATGAGGGATTCGAAGGAAATGGATACGATTGGGCATCTCTTGCTTTGATATTTTTAGAGGAAAAAATGCCTGAATTAAGCGAATCTATTGACTTTGATCCAGAAGGAAGTATGTTTTGTGCCTATTCTTCCAATATTGATGCCTTAGCAACATTTGCTTTAGGTTTTAAGGAGTTTTGCGACGATTCTGAGTCTATGATAGACTTGTTTAGTCGAGCAGAGTTAGATTAGCTGATTAGAAAAGCTTTAACTACTAGATATTTGACTAGGGAAAAGACACAAAGGAGTTAAGATGAAGCTGATAGAAGTATTTGAGCTAGTGGAAAATCATTCTGATTTAAAACCCTATGTAGAAAAAATATTAAAAAAGTACAAGAAGACCAACTGTTCCTATCTTGAGTCTCTTAATCACCTTGCTTATTTACTCTATATATATGGTCAAAAAGAACTAGCTAAAAAGTTGTTAGATATTTTGCTACAAATTCCCTTTGAAGGAGATTATAATAGTTGGACCTTTGTTGAGAGTTCGATAGTCTTGTTGGCCTATATGGAAAAGCAGACGGAAAATCAGGTGTCCATCTATCAAAATCTCCTTTTAAGTCCACTAGATTCTGGGGAGGAATCAACTAGAAAAATAAGAAGGAGAGTACATCAGAGATTTTTGAATGGTGATACTTTGGAACAAAAGCTTGCAAAAATCGAGCAAGCTTCGACCTTTACATCTGAAATTGAATGGCGCTTACTTTACTTAGCAGACTTGTTAAAACTTCAGTTGTTTAGTGCGGAATCAACTCTGGGCGAGGCGGATATCCAGTCTAAAATAGAAGAACAAATCGAAAGATTACAAAGCTTTATCAAGGAGCAAGGTATTGTTAGCCTTTTCCCTTTTAAGGGATGAGGAAGTGTGGCTAAATTTGAAGGATGGAAAGAGGTGAATGGACATGCAAAACCAACTTTCCCTTAGTGGCGAGAAAATCGCTGAAAAAGTTTACCCACAACTGTTGCATCATGTTGGTATGATTCGTGGGGAATACTTGCTAAGAGAGCTTAATCAAAACATACTATTTCCAAGTTGTCAGCAATTTGTAAAAGATTATCTAGACACTGTTTGCTCCTTGTACTCAGATGAAGAAGTCTGGTATCGTTTTTCAGAATTAACGAATATAGAAGCGAATTGTTTAGAGGGG
Source organism: bacterium (assembly GCA_905221335.1). Lineage (GTDB taxonomy): Bacteria > Bacillota > Bacilli > Lactobacillales > Streptococcaceae > Streptococcus. The sequence goes on along the minus strand of CAJNCT010000001.1, from coordinate 783,514 downwards.
ACTAAAGAGTATTTTGACGAACGTCATCCCTTATTCGGTTATCGAGGTACTAGGCGTTTATTGGCGTGTACGGATGAATTTCAGGCTGAGTCAAATGTCGTTACGGAAGTTTATCAAACCAATCCCAATTTGTCTGTTATTTTTCCTTTTGTCAATGATGCCGACCAATTAAAACAAGCTATTAGAGTATTGCGTGAGCATGGTTTTACTGGAAAAGTCGGCACAATGATTGAATTACCGTCAGCTTATTTTGACTTGGACAGAATAATAGAAACGGGTATTTCAAAGATTATAGTTGGAATGAATGATTTGACTTCTTTTGTTTTTGCGACTGTGAGAAACAGTCAATGGCATGATATGGAAAGTCCAATAATGTTAGATATGCTAAGACAGATGCAGGATAAAGCAATGATAAAAAAGATTGACTTTGCTGTATCAGGCTATCTGAATGATTCTTTCATACAAAAAATAAATCAGATGGGTATCAAATGCATTATCCACTACAGTTCTATTCCAGAGATTTTTAATTTAGAGATTGACCTTCCAGACCACCTCAAACGTGTAAAAGAAGTAAGTAAAAAATTACAAAGGAGAAACCCATGACACCTCAAGAAATGTGGAAAGCATACAAGCAAATCAACCCCTCTATCGGAGATGAGATAGATGCCTGGGCTTTTGGAGTAGAAGCTGATCTCTTGGCAGACTTGGTTTTAAAAGGCGAAAAGACAGCAACCGCCTCAGCCTACGATCTCTATGCATTAGAAGCCGAACCTCTTCCGCGAGAAGGTACCTTTGACGTCATTTTAGACAGTCAAGATCAGGCTATCTGCATTGTCGAAATTACCAAGGTTTCCGTTCGCCCTTTTAATCAAGTTTCTGCTGAACATGCCTTTAAGGAAGGGGAAGGAGACAAATCTTTAGCCTATTGGCGTCAGGTTCATGAGGACTGTTTCGCCGAGTGGCTGAGGGAGGCTGGACTGGCTTTTACACCTGACAGCGAGGTCGTTTTAGAAGAATTTCGCAAGGTCTACCCACTGTAGAATGTAAAAGGAAGAAAGTTTTGGAAATCACCGTCCAATCCTTTTTTCTTAAGCAAAACATGATATAATAAGTTTGTTTGAAGAAGAGTAAAACTCTTAAACTTAGAATAGGAGAAAACTATGCAAGCAGTTGAACATTTTATTACCCAATTTGTTCCTGAACACTATGATTTATTTTTAGACTTGAGTCGTGAGACCAAGACCTTTTCTGGGAAGGTGACCATTACTGGTCGAGCACAGAGTGACCGTATTTCCCTTCACCAAAAAGACTTGGAAATCACTTCTGTAGAAGTTGCGGGTCAAGCTCGTCCATTTACAGTTGACCATGACAATGAAGCCCTTCATATCGAATTGGCTGAGGCTGGTCAAGTTGAATTGGTCATCGCCTTTTCAGGAAAAATCACAGACAATATGACAGGGATTTACCCTTCTTATTACACAGTTGATGGTGTCAAGAAGGAAGTCCTGTCTACTCAGTTTGAAAGCCATTTTGCGCGTGAAGCCTTCCCATGTGTGGACGAGCCTGAAGCCAAAGCAACTTTTGATCTTTCTCTTCGTTTTGATCAAGCAGAAGGTGAAGTGGCCTTGTCAAACATGCCAGAGATTGATGTGGAAAACCGCAAGGAAACAGGTATCTGGAAGTTTGAGACAACACCTCGCATGTCTTCTTACTTGTTGGCCTTTGTAGCAGGTGATTTACAAGGTGTGACCGCTAAAACTAAAAACGGTACCCTCGTAGGTGTCTACTCAACCAAAGCTCACCCACTATCTAACCTTGATTTCTCACTAGACATCGCCGTTCGCTCAATTGAGTTCTACGAAGATTACTATGGAGTTAAGTACCCAATTCCTCAATCGCTTCATATCGCCCTTCCTGACTTCTCAGCTGGTGCTATGGAAAACTGGGGTCTTGTGACCTACCGTGAAGTTTACTTGGTTGTGGATGAGAACTCTACCTTTGCCAGCCGTCAGCAAGTTGCCCTTGTTATCGCCCACGAGCTTGCCCACCAATGGTTTGGGAACCTCGTGACTATGAAATGGTGGGATGACCTCTGGCTTAATGAAAGCTTCGCTAACATGATGGAATACGTCTGTGTAGATGCCATCGAGCCAAGTTGGAATATCTTTGAAGACTTCCAAACAGGTGGTGTTCCAGCTGCGCTTAAACGCGATGCGACTGATGGCGTTCAGTCTGTTCACGTTGAAGTTAAACACCCAGATGAAATCAACACGCTCTTTGATGGCGCTATCGTCTATGCCAAAGGAAGCCGTCTCATGCACATGCTTCGCCGTTGGCTCGGTGATGCGGATTTCGCTAAAGGCTTGCATGCTTACTTTGAAAAACACCAGTACAGCAACACCATTGGTCGTGACCTTTGGAATGCTCTCGGACAAGCATCAGGACGTGATGTTGCAGCCTTCATGGATTCTTGGTTGGAACAGCCTGGTTATCCAGTTCTCACTGTCAAAGTTGAAAATGATGTTTTGAAGATTTCACAAAAACAATTCTTTATCGGTGAGCATGAAGACAAGAACCGTCTCTGGGTTGTGCCACTCAACAGCAACTGGAAAGGATTACCAGATACACTTGAAACTGAAAGTATCGAAATTCCTGGCTATGCAGCTCTTCTTGCTGAAAACAAAGGAGCACTTCGCCTCAATACTGAAAATACTGCCCACTACATTACAGACTATCAAGGAGACTTGTTAGATGCTGTTCTTGCTGAGCTAGAGACACTTGATAATACAAGCAAACTGCAAATCGTTCAAGAACGTCGTCTGCTTGCTGAAGCAGGGCACATTTCTTATGCGGACTTGCTCCCAGTCCTTGATAAACTTGCTAAGGAAGAGTCTTATCTGGTGGTTTCAGCTGTTTCTCAAGTGATTTCTGCCCTTGAGCGCTTTATCGATGAAGGAACGGATGCTGAAACAGCCTTCAAAGCACTGGTTGCTAAATTAGCTCGTCATAACTATGACCGTCTTGGTTTTGAAGCCAAAGATGGAGAATCAGATGAGGATGAATTGGTTCGTCAGTTGACTATTTCCATGATGATTCGTTCAAATGATGTGGAGGCTAGTCAAGTTGCTAGCCAAATCTTTGCAGCTCACAATGAAAATCTTGCAGGACTTCCAGCAGCAATTCGTGCTCAAGTTCTCATCAATGAGATGAAACACCATGAGACCAAGGACTTGGTTGCAACTTATCTGGACCTCTACACTCATGCCACAGATGCTGTTTTCAAACATCAGTTGGCTGCGGCTCTTGCCTACAGTACAGATGCCGACAATATCCAAACCTTGATTAGCTCATGGAAAGATAAATTTGTGGTGAAACCACAAGACTTGTCTGCTTGGTATTACCAGTTCCTAGATCATCAAACAACTCAAGAAACTGTTTGGATATGGGCGCGTGAAAACTGGGCTTGGATCAAGGCAGCACTCGGTGGGGATATGAGCTTTGATAGCTTTGTTATCCTTCCTGCTCATGTATTTAAGACAGAGCAACGCTTGGCAGAGTACAAGGAATTCTTTGAGCCACAACTCTCTGACCTTGCGCTTAGCCGTAACATCCGTATGGGAATTAAGGAAATCGCAGCGCGTGTTGACTTGATTAAGCGTGAGAAAGCAGCAGTCGAAGCTGTTGTAGCCCAATATGCCAAAGCTTAATTCATTCGAAATGTAAACAAAAACTCAACTTTCTATCTTAAAAGAAGAGAGAGTTGAGTTTTTTTTAAGGCAATTTTGGTATAATAATCATAACAAGGAGGAGTTTCTGATGATAAAAATCTTATTAGTAGAAGATGACCTAGGCCTGTCAAACTCAGTATTTGACTTTTTAGATGATTTTGCAGATGTTATGCAGGTCTTTGATGGAGAAGAAGGTCTCTACGAAGCTGAAAGTGGCGTTTATGACTTGATTTTGCTTGACCTGATGTTGCCTGAAAAAAATGGTTTCCAAGTCTTGAAAGAGTTGCGCGAAAAAGGAATTACGACACCAGTCCTTATCATGACTGCTAAGGAAAGTTTGGATGACAAGGGACATGGTTTTGAGTTGGGAGCGGATGACTACCTCACCAAACCTTTCTACCTAGAAGAACTCAAAATGCGGATCCAAGCCCTTCTCAAACGTTCAGGCAAGTTTAACGAAAATACCTTGACCTATGGGGATGTAGTCGTTAACCTTTCAACGAATGAGGTTAAGGTAGAAGACACGCCTGTGGAATTGCTCGGAAAAGAGTTTGAGTTATTGGTTTATTTCCTTCAAAATCAAAATGTTATTCTTCCCAAGACACAAATTTTTGACCGTCTATGGGGATTTGATAGCGATACGACTATTTCCGTTGTAGAAGTCTATGTCTCAAAAGTTCGTAAGAAATTGAAGGGGACAGCCTTTGCTGAAAACCTTCAAACCTTGCGTAGTGTCGGGTATATTTTAAAAGATGTTCAATAAACTAAAAAAAACATGGTATGCGGATGATTTCAGCTATTTCATTCGAAACTTTGGAGTGTTCACCCTGATCTTCTCTGCTATGACCTTGATTATCCTCCAGGTCATGCACTCGAGTCTCTATACTTCTGTAGATGAGAAACTCCAAGCTCTTAGCAGTAGCCCCCAAGCGGTTATCCAGTTAGCCCTGAATCGGGCAACTGAAGAAGTCAAGGATATTCAACCCGCAACTGCGGATGCCAGCAAGGCTGAAATCAAACCCAATGTCAGCTCCAATACGGAAGTCTTGCTCTTTGACAAGGATTTTAATCAGCTCTTACTGGGCAATCGTTTTTTAGGTTTAGACAAGATCAAACTGGACAAGAAAGAATTGAATCACATTCGCCAAATCCAAGTTGTCAATAGCTACGGTCAGGAAGAAACCTACCGAATGATCTTGATGGAAACAAATTCGTCCACTGTTTCAAGCAACGTCAAATATGCGGCGGTCTTGATCAATACCAGCCAGCTTGAGCAAATCAGCCAAAACCATGAGCATTTAATCGTAGTGGTCATGGCCAGTTTCTGGCTCCTGTCGTTAATTGCCAGTGTTTACCTGGCACGTGTCAGTGTCAAACCTTTATTGGAAAGCATGCAAAAGCAGAAGTCTTTTGTTGAAAATGCGAGCCACGAACTGAGAACACCTTTGGCTGTTTTACAAAATCGTTTAGAGACTCTCTTTCGAAAACCAGAAGCGACGATCATGGAATCCAGCGAAAGCATCGCTTCTAGTCTCGAAGAAGTTCGCAACATGCGCTTCCTTACAACCAACCTTCTCAATTTAGCACGTCGAGATGATGGAATCAAACCAGAAATAGCAGAAGTTTCTCCGCAATTCTTTAAAACAACTTTTGCTAACTATGAGCTGATTGCTTCTGAAAATGATCGTGTTTTTGACTATGAAAATCGGATTTATCGTCCCTTCATGACTGATCAGTTGCTCCTAAAACAGCTCATGACCATCTTATTTGACAATGCCATCAAGTATACCGAAGAAGATGGGAAAATTGAGTTTGTGGTTTATGCTACAGATCGCCACCTCTATCTAACAGTAACGGATAATGGAATTGGAATCTCAGCTGCTGACAAGAAGAAAATCTTTGACCGGTTTTACCGTGTAGACAAGGCAAGGACTCGTCAGAAAGGTGGCTTTGGTCTTGGACTATCTTTGGCCAAGCAGATCGTAGATGCTTTGCGAGGAACGATTAGCGTGAAAGATAACAAACCTAGAGGAACGATTTTTGAAGTTAAGATTGCCATCCAATCTCCTTCAAAACGTAAGAATAAATAAAAAAGACAGTTTTATAACTGTCTTTTTCGATAACTAGAAAAAAGGCTGGTAGTAGTAGCAACCTTTATTTTGAAAATTTTCGTTTCATCATCTTTCGTTGAAGTTGTAAAAGTGCGAAGCTTGTTCCCATAGCAGCAATAAATGATAAAGCTGTATTCAATTTTAAGGCTAAAAAGATAAAGCTAAAAAGCACCATAAAAATACAAAAACAAGCAATATTTACAAAAAATAAAATCTCTTTTAAGCTAGAGCCAACCGGGGCTTCTGGTGTATAATCTTGATAAAGCGGAGTTTGTTTTGATTCGGGGGCTTGTTCAAACTCATAAGCTTCTAGTTTTCTTGCGGGCATGATTCTCTCCTTAACAGTACCTAGCTATTTTATCATTTTTTATGCAGATAATTGTTACAGAATGGTTACAAAACTACTAAAGTCTCTTATCATCTTCTAAGTCACTCTTCTTGACACCCACTAGAGAAAGTGATAACATGGATGCTACACTTGAAACAGATGACCTGACTTTCTCTATTATAAATATACTGAGAAAGGAAAGGATAACTTATATAAATTGATAGCAAGCTGAGGCTTTTTCCTAAGATGATTTGTTAAGTTGCTACCTTGATTCATTTTAAAAGAATAGGTAGGAGTTGTTTTGAATGGATGGAAGGACAGAGATTCTGTCTATTGGACTGGGTGGCTTTTTGCTACCTCTGGGGAAAGTTAAAGGAGATAAGCATGTATCTTGCTATCAAAGAAATATTACGAAACAAACTTCGATATAGTTTGATTCTAACTACCATTTTTCTTATCGCTTTTATGGTCTTTTTTATGACCAGTCTAGCTCTTGGTCTTGTGCGAAACAACCGGGCAGCTATTGATAATTGGCAAGCGACGGGTGTGGTTTTATCTGACTACGCAAATGATAATTTGACGGCATCTTTTATTCCTGAAAAAGACTACAAGGATAAAAATTCTGAAGAGGCTGCTCCATTGGGCTATATGTTCGCTGTGACCAATCTAGTCGATGGTAGTGAAAAGGTCAATGTTTCCATTTTTGGCCAAGACTGGGACTCTTTCATCTCTCCTAGTTTGACGGAGGGGCGTTATCCTGAAGGAGATGATGAGGTTGTTGTGGATCAGTCTTTTGAGAACTATGGGATGAAGCTAGGTGATGCCATTCAGCTCAATGGAAGCGAGGCAAGTTACAAGATTGTTGGCCTGACTCAAGGAAATAAGTTTTTTACCGAGCCTGTTGTCTTTACGAGTCTGACAACTTATTGGACCTTACAAGGAACCTTGAAAGCCAATCGTTCCATCTCTGCCTTGGTATTGAAAAATGGCATAGAAGTGGTCGGCGATGGACTGAAACAGATTTCCATTCCAAAAATGATATCGAAAATTCCTGGTTACACTCCTCAGGTTAATGTATTTTCAGGAATGATTCTTGCTATGATTGTTATCACAGGCTTGATTGTGGGTATTTTTGTTTATATCATTACCATCCAAAAACTAGGACTTTATGGAATAATGCGAGCTCAGGGAATACAAATCAAAACCATTGTATGGTCTCTATTCTGTCAAATCTTCCTCCTAGCTGGTATGGGGATAGCTTTAGCCTTACTGGCAATCGGAGGAGTGATTTTAGTCTTACCAGCTACCTTCTTTTTCTATCCAAGTTGGATAGCCTACTCTGTCCTAAGCTTGGTAATTTCCTTGATGGCCCTTCTTGGTGGTGTCATTTCACTTCCACGCTTGCTAAAGGTGGACCCGATTACTGCGATTGCAGAGTGATAAGGAGAATAGTATGACAGCATTGATTGAAATGACTCAAGTGACAAAAACCTACGGGGAAGGAAAGATGAAAGTCGTAGCTCTGCATGAGACGAATTTTCAGCTAAATGCGGGAGAGTTCGTGGCTATCGTCGGGCCTTCTGGATCTGGAAAGACGACCTTTCTAACGACTCTAGGACAACTTCAGGAAGCATCGAGTGGAAAAATTTTGGTAAAGGGGAAGGAAACAGGCAGTTTGACGGAGAAGGAAAAAACAGATCTCCGTTTTAGAGAGTTTGGTTTCATTCTTCAGGCTTCAAACTTAATTCCTTTTCTAACGGTCAAGGAACAGCTAGATTTGATAGACAGACTAGATAAGGGAAAAAATAGTAAAAGTGATCGAAAAGAGCTCTTTGACTTGTTGGATTTGGAAAAAGTACAAGATCAGTATCCCAAGGCTTTATCAGGTGGCGAACGTCAACGTGCCGCGATTGCTAGAGCGCTCTATAACAATCCAAGCATTGTGCTTGCAGATGAGCCGACAGCCAGTCTGGACACCGAGCGTGCTTACCAAGTAACGGAGATGCTGGCTGCCATTGCCCATGAACAAGGTAGAGGAGTTGTTATGATTACGCACGATACTCGTCTTCTTGATAAGGTTGATCGTATTTATGTCATGAACGATGGCCACCTAGTAGAAAAAACACATGCATAAAATAGAGTGAATGGTACAAGTTACCGTTCACTTTTTGATTGCAACCTTTAAAAAATGACTTTGACTTTTTATAAAACTCCTAGTACCCATAGCTGATTTTTGAGAAATGTGGTATAATTTTTCTTATGGAAAAGATTATTATTACAGCAACTGCTGAAAGTATTGAACAAGTTGAACAGTTACTTGAAGCTGGCGTAGACCGTATCTATGTCGGTGAGAAAGATTTTGGTCTTCGTCTGCCAACAACCTTTAGTTATGAAGACTTACGCACCATCGCTAAGCTCGTTCATGAGGCTGGTAAAGAGTTAATTGTTGCGGTTAATGCCCTCATGCACCAAGATATGATGGACCGCATCAAACCTTTCCTAGACTTCTTGGAAGAAATCAAGACAGACTATATTACTGTTGGGGATGCAGGCGTTTTTTACGTAGTCAACCGTGATGGCTATTCCTTTAAGACCATCTACGATGCCTCAACTATGGTAACTAGTAGCCGTCAGATTAACTTCTGGGGTCAAAAGGCTGGCGCATCTGAGGCGGTTTTGGCGCGTGAAATTCCATCTGCTGAGCTCTTCAAGATGCCTGAGATTTTAGAAATTCCTGCTGAAGTGTTGGTTTACGGAGCTAGTGTCATTCACCATTCTAAGCGACCACTTTTGCAAAACTATTATAACTTTACACATATCGATGACGAAAAGACGCGTAAACGTGATCTCTTCTTAGCAGAACCGAGTGACCCAGAGAGCCATTATTCCATTTTCGAAGACAATCATGGGACCCACATCTTTGCAAATAACGACCTTGATTTGATGACTAAATTGACAGAATTGGTGGAGCATGGTTTTACTCACTGGAAGTTAGAAGGTCTCTACACACCTGGTCAGAACTTTGTTGAGATTGCTAAACTCTTTATTCAAGCACGTGACTTGATCCAAGAGGGGAATTTCAGCCATGACCAAGCTTTCTTGTTAGATGTGGAAGTGCGCAAGTTACACCCTAAAAACCGTTTCCTCGACACAGGATTCTATGATTACGATCCTGATATGGTTAAATAGGACACCAAAACCCGAAATAAAAATGTTCGGGTTTTTCAAGTGTATGCATGAAATAAAAACGGATACATGTTATAATAAAAATAGCTCTTTAATGGAGGTGTTTAAGTGGAGAATCTGAAAAAGATGGCAGGTATCAAGGCTGCTGAGTTTGTCAAGGATGGTATGGTAGTCGGTCTGGGAACTGGCTCTACTGCCTACTATTTCGTAGAGGAAGTAGGCCGTCGGATTAAGGAAGAAGGTTTGCAGATTACTGCTGTGACAACTTCCAGTGTTACCAGTAAACAGGCTGAAGGATTAAACATTCCACTCAAGTCGATTGATCAAGTGGATTTTGTCGATGTGACGGTTGACGGGGCGGATGAAGTAGATTGCCAGTTTAATGGAATCAAAGGTGGTGGTGGTGCCCTTCTCATGGAGAAGGTTGTCGCAACGCCCTCAAAAGAATACATTTGGGTGGTAGATGAAAGCAAACTGGTAGAAAAACTAGGTGCTTTTAAATTGCCAGTAGAAGTGGTTCAGTATGGATCAGAACAGGTCTTTCGTCGGTTTGAGCGAGCTGGCTACAAACCAAGTTTTCGTGAAAAAGACGGCCAACGTTTTGTGACTGATATGCAGAACTTTATCATAGACCTAGCCTTGGATGTCATTGAAGATCCGATTGCCTTCGGGCAAGAATTGGACCATATCGTTGGTGTCGTAGAGCACGGTTTGTTCAACCAAATGGTGGATAAGGTCATCGTAGCGGGACGAGATGGCGTTCAGATTTTAACTTCAACAAAAGCAAACTAATCAAAATAATAAGGAGACAGACTATGTCAAAATTTAATCGTATTCACTTGGTGGTACTGGATTCTGTGGGAATCGGTGCTGCACCAGATGCCAATAATTTCGTCAATGCAGGGGTTCCAGATGGAGCTTCTGACACGCTGGGACACATTTCAAAAACAGTTGGTTTGAATGTGCCAAACATGGCTAAAATCGGTCTAGGAAATATTCCTCGCGAAACGCCTCTGAAGACTGTACCAGCTGAAAGCAATCCAACAGGATATGTGACAAAATTGGAAGAAGTATCCCTTGGTAAGGATACCATGACTGGACACTGGGAAATCATGGGACTCAATATTACCGAGCCTTTCGATACTTTCTGGAACGGATTTCCAGAAGAAATCTTGACAAAAATTGAAGAATTTTCAGGACGCAAGGTCATTCGTGAAGCTAACAAACCTTACTCAGGAACTGCTGTTATTGATGATTTTGGACCACGTCAGATGGAAACTGGGGAGTTGATTATCTATACTTCAGCTGACCCTGTTTTGCAGATTGCTGCCCACGAAGATATCATTCCTTTGGATGAATTGTACCGTATCTGTGAGTACGCTCGTTCGATTACCCTTGAGCGTCCTGCCCTTCTAGGCCGTATCATTGCTCGTCCGTATGTAGGTGAGCCTGGTAACTTCACTCGTACAGCTAACCGTCGTGACTTGGCTGTATCTCCATTTGCACCGACTGTTTTGGATAAATTGAACGAGGCTGGTATCTATACTTACGCTGTTGGTAAAATCAACGATATCTTTAACGGTGCGGGTATCAACCATGACATGGGCCACAACAAGTCAAACAGCCACGGAATTGATACATTATTGAAGACCATGAGACTTGCTGAGTTTGAAAAAGGATTCTCCTTCACAAACTTAGTTGACTTTGATGCCCTTTATGGACACCGCCGCAATGCTCATGGCTACCGTGATTGCTTGCATGAGTTTGATGAACGCTTGCCTGAAATTATCGCAGCCATGAGAGAGAACGACCTTCTCTTGATTACTGCTGACCATGGAAATGACCCAACCTATGCAGGAACAGACCACACTCGCGAATATATCCCACTTTTAGCATACAGCCCTGCCTTTAAAGGAAATGGTGTCATTCCAGTTGGGCATTTTGCAGATATCTCAGCAACAGTTGCGGATAACTTTGGTGTGGAAACTGCCATGATTGGGGAAAGTTTCTTAGATAAATTGGTATAAGATGACGCGCTATGCTTTACTGGTTCGAGGTATTAATGTAGGTGGGAAGAATAAGGTTGTCATGGCGGAGCTTCGTCAAGAATTGACAGAGTTGGGACTGGGAAAGGTTGAAACCTACATCAACAGTGGCAACATTTTCTTTACTGCGACAGATGCCAAAGCCCAATTGGTTGAAAAGTTAGAGACTTTCTTTGAAGTCCATTATCCATTTATTCAGAGCTTTTCTTTGCTGAGTCTAGAGGACTTTGAAGCGGAACTTGAAAATTTGCCTGAATGGTGGACCAAAGATTTGGCACGAAAGGATGTCCTCTTTTACACGGAGGGTTTGGATGTGGCTCAAGTCATTGAGAAAGTTGAAAGTTTGGAACTGAAAGATGAAATCGTTCATTTTGGAAGACTTGGGATTTTCTGGGGGAAATTCTCTGAGGAATCCTACTATGCAACTGCCTATCATAAGCACCTGCTCAAGATGCCTTTCTATCGCAACATCACCATTCGCAATGCAAAAACCTTTGACAAAATCGGTCAAATGCTAAAAAATAATAAAGGAGACACACAATGACATTTTTAGATAAAATCAAGGAAACAGCTGCTTTCCTGAAAGACAAGGGAATCCAAGCGCCTGAGTTCGGTCTAATCCTTGGATCAGGACTTGGAGAGTTGGCAGAAGAAATCGAAAATCCAGTTGTAGTAGATTATGCAGATATCCCAAACTGGGGTCGCTCTACAGTAGTCGGACACGCTGGGAAATTGGTATATGGTGAACTTTCAGGCCGTAAGGTCTTGGCTCTTCAAGGTCGCTTCCATTTCTACGAAGGCAATCCTCTTGAAGTCGTGACTTTCCCAGTTCGTGTGATGAAAGTACTCGGATGTGAAGGTGTCATTGTAACCAATGCAGCTGGCGGTATTGGATTTGGTCCTGGTACCTTGATGGCTATCTCAGACCATATCAACATGACAGGTCAAAATCCATTGATGGGTGAAAACTTGGATGATTTTGGTCCACGTTTCCCAGATATGTCTAAAGCCTACACACCAGAATACCGTGCTACTGCCCATGAAGTGGCTAAAAAACTCGGTATCAAGCTTGATGAAGGTGTCTATATCGGTGTAACCGGTCCGACTTATGAAACACCTGCAGAAATTCGTGCCTATAAGACATTGGGAGCAGATGCAGTTGGTATGTCCACTGTTCCTGAAGTTATTGTGGCAGCTCACTCAGGCTTGAAAGTTCTAGGAATTTCATGTATTACTAACCACGCTGCTGGTTTCCAAGAAGAACTCAACCACGAGGAAGTTGTGGAAGTGACCGAACGTGTTAAAGGCGACTTCAAAGGCTTGCTTAAAGCGATTCTTGCTGAATTGTAATGTCATGAGAGTTCACTTTATTTTACATGAAACATTTGAGGTTCCGGGTGCTTATCTAAAATGGGCTCTGGAACGAGGCCATCACATTACATCAACAAAGGTTTATGAAAAAGAATCTCTTCCTGAAACAATTGACGGAATTGATTTTCTGATTGTCATGGGTGGTCCTCAATCACCTGATGAGGATAGAGAAAACTTCCCATACTATGACCCTAAGGCTGAGCTTGCTTTTATGAAAGAAGCGATTGCTGCAGATATTTATATTGTTGGTGTCTGTCTTGGTGCGCAGCTCCTATCTGTTGCCTATGGTGCGAAGTATGAACATAGTCCAGAGCGCGAGATCGGCGTTTATCCTGTGACATTGACGATGCAAGGTCTAACAGATCCTCATGTCAGCTTGTTCGGAAAAACCTTAGAAACCGGCCACTGGCATGGTGATATGCCAGGGCTGACAGAGGATGCTGTTGTTCTTGCGATGAGTCAAGGTTGTCCACGTCAGATTATTCGCTTCAGTCCGAAACATTATGCCTTTCAGGCTCATTTGGAATTTGATCCCGAAGCAGTAGAACTCTTAATTACTGCGGATGGTGAGGAGCAATTAAGAGAGCAAAGTGAAAAGTTCACTTTCGTTCAAGCACCAGAAGAATTACGTAGAAACGATTACTCTGAAATGAATGCAAAACTGTATGCATTTTTAGATTCATTGGTAAACTAGGAATTACAGAAAGGCAGAGTATCTGAGTTATAGTCAAACTCGGGCTAACTGTTTTGCGAAATATTTAATTTTAAAATCAAGAAAGAAAGGATGGGTAAACCGTATTTGCTGAACTGAATACGGGCGGAGAACTGTGTAAAAAAGATAAACTGTCTAGCATCTGCGATGCTTCGTCAGTTTCCTATTTTTACTTTGTTCTCTGTCGCTATCCTAAATATACAAAAAGAAAGGTAGAGCAAGGTGTTCTGATTTGAACACGAGCGGAAAACTTTTCTAAAAACATTGAAAGGTAGGGTAGTTTGGTTTTGAATTGAACCCGTGCTATTCTCCTATTTATCATCTAAATTAAGAAAGAAAGGAATTGCCCCCCCCCTAAAAGCAGTGGGAAAAAGATAGTTGGTCTAGCGAGCATCGCTCACTGCACCCAACTCCTATTTTCCCTTTGCTTTTTGACGGGTTTGGTATCTTATATTATGTCTATCCATATTGCTGCTCAGCAGGGTGAAATTGCTGATAAAATTCTTCTTCCTGGGGATCCTCTTCGTGCGAAGTTTATTGCGGAGAACTTCCTTGAAGATGCTGTTTGTTTTAATGAAGTGCGTAACATGTTTGGCTACACTGGTACTTACAAGGGTCACCGTGTATCTGTCATGGGAACTGGGATGGGGATGCCATCCATTTCGATTTATGCGCGTGAGTTGATTGTGGACTACGGTGTGAAGAAATTGATCCGTGTGGGAACTGCTGGTTCTTTGAATGAAGATGTCCACGTACGTGAATTGGTTTTGGCGCAAGCAGCTGCAACCAACTCAAACATCATCCGCAACGACTGGCCACAGTATGATTTCCCACAAATCGCTAGTTTTGACTTGCTAGACAAGGCCTACCATATCGCCAAAGAACACGGTATGACCACCCACGTTGGAAACGTTTTGTCATCAGATGTCTTTTATTCAAACTACTTTGAAAAGAATATTGAGCTTGGTAAATGGGGAGTTAAGGCTGTGGAAATGGAAGCAGCAGCTCTTTACTATCTTGCTGCCCAACACCACGTTGATGCACTTGCTATCATGACCATTTCTGATAGCTTGGTCAATCCAGATGAAGATACTACTGCAGAAGAACGCCAAAACACCTTCACCGATATGATGAAGGTTGGTTTGGAAACCTTGATTGCAGAGTAAAATGTAAACGAAAATCCTGATTTCACTTGAAATCAGGATTTTTTCATAGATGCGATTTTTTCTGGGTCTGGTGTAACGCGGAGGGTCTTTTGTCCTGTGTAGGTTACAAAACCGGGTTTTCCACCAGTTGGTTTGTTGAGTTTTTTCACTTCAATCATATCTACCTGAACTAGATTTGACAAGCGCCCTTTGGAGAAGTAGGCGGCTAGTTCGGCCGCATCTGTCTTGACTTCGTCAGAAGGATTGAGATTTCCTGAGATGACGACGTGGCTTCCAGGAATATCCTTGGCATGGAACCAAAGTTCCTCCTTGCGGGCCATTTTAAAGGTCAATTCCTCATTTTGAAGATTGTTTCGACCTACATAGATAATGGTTTTGCCATCGCTAGCCAGATACTGTTCTGGTTTTTTGCGTTTCTGAATTTTCTCGCGTTGGCGTCTTCTAATGAAGCCAGTTTGAATCAATTCTTCCCGGATTTCAGCGATTTCCTCCAGTCCAGCTTGGTTGAGCACAGTCTCGACGCTTTCCAGATAGAGAATGGTTGCCTTGGTTTCCTCAATCAGCTCAGTAAGGTATTTGACAGCTTCTTTGAGTTTCTGGTAACGTTTAAAATAGCGTTGAGCATTCTGACTGGGAGTTAGGGCCTTATCAAGAGAAATGGTGATAGGTTGATTGGTGTAGTAGTTGTCCAAGGTAACCTGATCTTGGTCATTAGGTACTTGATGAAGGAAGGTTGTCAACAATTCCCCTTTTTGGCGAAATTCCTCCGCATTGTCTGTCGCTAGTAACTCTTTTTCTTGTTTTTTTAGCTTATGTCGATTTTTCTGAAGTTCATTTTCAACACGACGAATCAGTTCACTGGCTTGCTGTTTGACGTGGTCCCGTTCAGCCTTGTCCTTATAGTAGGTGTCCAGCAAGTCAGAAAGGCTGGCAAAAGTTTCTCCTACACGATTCGCAAAAGGAACTGGACTGAAGGAAGTCTCTGTTAGGTAAGGCTTGGTTTCTTGCCCGAAGAAGTTTCGGAAAGTAGACAGTTTATCACTGACAAGAATGTTTTCCAATTCATTTGCCGTATCACGACCTAAACCTTGAAAGAGGTTTTGAAGATTTTTTGCAGTTAGTTCTTGGGTTTGTAGGATTTCAAAGAGTTTTTCATCCTTGACAGTAAAAGGATTGAGAGACTCGGTACTTGGTGGTGCGATATAGCTTGACCCTGGGAGCAAGGTTCGGTAGCTGTTTTGTGAAAAACCAACGTGTTTGATGACTTCGAGGATTTTATGGCTACTTTTATCCACGAGGAGAATATTGCTGTGTTTGCCCATGATTTCGATAATCAAGGTAGCCTGAATATGGTCCCCAATTTCGTTTTTATTGGAAACTGTAATTTCCACAATACGGTCGTTTTCGACTTGCTCAATCGACTCAATCAGGGCACCCTGCAAATACTTTCTCAAAACCATGATAAAAGTAGAAGGTTGGGCTGGATTTTCAAAAGTCGTTTGGGTTAGCTGGATGCGCCCAAAAACGGGATGGGCAGAGAGGAGCAGGCGATGGCTTTGGCGATTGCTACGGATTTGCAAGACCAACTCTTGTTCAAAAGGCTGATTGATTTTCTGAATGCGACCATTGACCAACTCTCTTCGCAATTCCTCAACCATGTGGTGTAAAAAAAATCCGTCAAATGACATCGTTTTCTCCTTGTGATTGTATTCCATAGTATTATATCAAAAAGGTAGAATAAAATCATGGAAATGTGGTATAATAAAGCCAAGTAAAGAGAATCGAGAAGTACATGTATATTGAAATGGTAGATGAAACTGGTCAAGTTTCACAAGAAATCTTGCAACAAACCCAAGAAATTTTGGAATTTGCGGCCCAAAAAATAGGAAAAGAAGACAAGGAGATGGCAGTCACTTTTGTGACCAACGAGCGTAGCCACGAACTTAACCTTGAGTACCGTGACACGGACCGTCCGACAGATGTCATCAGCCTTGAGTATAAACCAGAGTTGGACATTGCCTTTGACGAAGAGGATTTGCTTGAAAATCCTGAATTGGCAGAGATGATGTCTGAGTTTGATGCCTATATTGGGGAACTGTTCATCTCTATCGATAAAGCGCATGAGCAGGCTGAGGAGTACGGCCATAGCTTTGAGCGTGAGATGGGCTTCTTGGCGGTACACGGCTTTTTACATATCAACGGCTACGATCACTACACTCCGGAAGAAGAAGCGGAGATGTTCGGTTTACAAGAAGAAATTTTGACAGCCTATGGACTCACAAGACAATAAACGAAAATGGAAAAATCGTGACCTGGTATCCAGTTTAGAATTTGCCATCACAGGGATTTTGACTGCTATCAAGGAAGAACGTAATATGCGAAAACATGCAGTGACGGCTCTGGTAGTTATCCTTGCAGGTTTTGTTTTTCAGGTGTCACGGATCGAATGGCTCTTTCTCCTAATGAGCATTTTCTTAGTAGTAGCGTTTGAGATTATCAACTCCGCTATCGAAAATGTGGTGGATCTAGCCAGTCACTATCACTTTTCTATGTTGGCAAAGAAAGCCAAGGACATGGCAGCAGGTGCCGTGCTGGTGGTCTCTCTTTTTGCTGCGGTGACAGGTGCACTTATCTTTCTCCCACGCATTTGGGATATACTATTTTAAACAATAAGAGGAAATTATGACATTTAAATCAGGCTTTGTAGCCATTTTAGGGCGTCCCAATGTTGGGAAGTCAACATTTTTAAATCACGTCATGGGGCAAAAGATTGCCATCATGAGTGACAAGGCGCAAACAACGCGCAATAAAATCATGGGGATTTACACCACGGATAAGGAACAAATCGTCTTTATCGACACACCGGGGATTCACAAGCCTAAGACGGCTCTTGGAGATTTCATGGTGGAATCTGCATATAGTACTCTGCGTGAAGTGGATACTGTTCTCTTCATGGTGCCAGCTGATGAGCCACGTGGTAAGGGCGACGATATGATTATCGAGCGTCTGAAAGCTGCCAAGGTTCCTGTGATTCTGGTGGTGAATAAGATTGATAAGGTTCATCCTGATCAGCTCTTGGCTCAGATTGATGATTTCCGTAACCAGATGGATTTTAAGGAAATTGTTCCTATCTCAGCCCTTCAGGGAAATAATGTTTCTCATCTAATCGACATTCTGAGTGAAAATCTGGAGGAAGGTTTCCAATATTTCCCAGCTGATCAAATCACTGACCACCCTGAGCGTTTCTTAGTATCAGAGATGATTCGTGAGAAAGTTCTTCATTTAACTCGTGAAGAGATCCCTCACTCAGTCGCAGTAGTGGTCGACTCTATGAAGCGTGATGAAGAGACAGACAAGGTCCATATCCGAGCAACCATCATGGTCGAGCGCGATAGCCAAAAAGGCATTATCATCGGAAAAGGTGGCGCTATGCTCAAGAAAATAGGGACCATGGCTCGTCGTGATATCGAACTCATGCTAGGGGACAAGGTTTTCCTAGAAACTTGGGTCAAGGTCAAGAAAAACTGGCGTGATAAAAAGCTAGATTTGGCTGACTTTGGCTATAATGAGAAAGAATACTAAGTAGAGGTGGGCTCATGCCTGCTTCTTGTTTTTACAGAAGGAGGACTTATGCCTGAATTACCAGAGGTTGAAACGGTTCGTCGTGGCTTAGAAAAATTGATTTTGGGAAAGAAGTTTTCTAATATAGAGATTGCTTATCCTAAGATGATCAAGTCGGATTTGGACGAGTTTCAAAAGGAAGTGCCTGGCCAAGTAATTGAGTCCATGGGGCGCCGTGGCAAGTATCTGCTTTTCTACCTGACAGACAAGGTCTTGATTTCCCATCTGCGGATGGAAGGAAAGTATTTTTACTATCCGGACCAGGTTCCTGAACGCAAGCATGCCCACATTTTCTTCCAGTTTGAGGATGGTGGCACTCTTGTATATGAGGACGTACGCAAGTTTGGTACCATGGAACTCTTGGCGCCTGATCTTTTGGAAGCCTACTTTATTTCTAAAAAATTAGGACCTGAGCCAAGAGAGCAGGACTTTGATTTGCAGATCTTCCAAGATGCCCTAGCCAAGTCTAAAAAGCCTATCAAATCCCACCTCCTAGACCAAACCTTGGTAGCTGGACTTGGCAACATCTATGTGGATGAGGTTCTCTGGCGAGCTCAGATTCATCCAGCTCGATCTTCTCAGAGTTTAACAGCAGAAGAAGCGTCAGCCCTCCATGACCAGACCATTGCTGTTTTGGGTCAGGCAGTTGAAAAGGGCGGCTCAACTATTCGAACCTATACCAATGCCTTTGGGGAAGACGGAACCATGCAGGATTTTCATCAGGTCTATGATAAGACTGGGCAAGAGTGTTCACGCTGTGGGACAGTGATTGAGAAATTCCAGCTCGGTGGACGAGGAACTCATTTTTGTCCTCAGTGTCAAAGGAGGGGCTGATGGGAAAAATCATCGGAATCACAGGAGGAATTGCCTCTGGTAAGTCAACTGTGACAAATTTCCTAAGAGAGCAAGGCTTTCAAGTGGTGGATGCTGATGCAGTCGTCCATCAGCTACAAAGACCTGGTGGGCGTCTTTATCAGCTCTTAGTTCAGCACTTTGGACAGGAAATTCTCTTAGAAAATGGAGAACTCAATCGCCCTCTCCTGGCTAGCCTCATCTTTTCAAATCCTGAGGAGCGGGAATGGTCTAAACAAACCCAAGGAGAGATTATTCGTGAGGAATTGACTGCACTGAGAGAACAGTTGGCTCAGACAGAAGCGATTTTTTTCATGGATATTCCCCTGCTTTTTGAACAGGACTACAGTGCTTGGTTTGATGAAACATGGCTGGTCTATGTGGACCGTGATATACAACTAGAACGTTTCATGAAACGGGATCAACTTTCTAAGGAAGTAGCTGAGTCCCGTCTGGCAGCCCAGTGGTCTTTAGAAGAAAAGAAAAAATTGGCGAGTCATATATTAGATAATAATGGCAGTCGTGATCAGCTTGTGGGTCAAGTAGTGAAGTTACTTGAAGGAGGCGATAGCTGTGCAAGAGATTAGTTGGAAAGAGAATCTTCGTGTCGCCTGGTTCGGTAGTTTTTTAACGGGAGCCAGTATTTCCTTGGTCGTTCCTTTCATGCCTATCTTTGTGGAGCAGTTGGGAATCGAAGGAGACCAAGTTGCTTTTTATGCTGGATTAGCCATCTCAGTTTCGGCTGTTTCAGCAGCTCTAGTTTCTCCTATCTGGGGTATCCTTGCTGACAAGTATGGTCGAAAACCCATGATGATTCGAGCAGGCCTTGCCATGACTATCACCATGGGAGGTTTGGCCTTTGTTCCAAATATCTATTGGTTAATCTTTCTTAGATTACTAAATGGCGTATTTACAGGTTTCGTGCCGAATGCGACAGCTTTAATAGCCAGTCAGGTCCCCAAGGATAAGTCTGGCTATGCTTTGGGGACTTTATCAACTGGAGTAGTAGCTGGAACCCTAACCGGCCCCTTTGTAGGTGGCTTGATTGCTGAAATTTTTGGGATCCGCAATGTCTTTTTATTGGTGGGTGCTTTCCTATTTTTAGCAGCAATCCTAACCATTTTCTTTATCAAGGAAGATTTTCAACCAGTAGCTAAGGAGAAGGCTATCCCGACGAAAGAATTATTTTCTTCTTTCAAGTATCCTAGGCTTTTAGTGAATCTATTTTTGACTAGCTTTGTCATTCAATTTTCAGCTCAATCAATTGGCCCCATTCTAGCTCTCTATGTGCGAGATTTAGGGCAGACTGAAAATCTCCTCTTTGTATCTGGTTTGATCGTATCCAGCATGGGATTTTCTAGCATGATGAGCGCTGGAGTGATGGGAAAACTAGGAGATAAGGTGGGAAATCATAGACTTTTAGTTGCAGCGCAGGTTTATTCAGTCATCATTTACCTTCTTTGTGCCCATGCAACTAGCCCCCTTCAACTTGGCTTGTATCGTTTTCTCTTTGGTTTGGGAACGGGTGCTCTGATACCAGGTGTTAATGCATTACTTAGTAAGATGACTCCCAAAGTAGGCATTTCAAGGATTTTTGCCTTTAACCAAGTCTTTTTCTACCTTGGGGGTGTTGTTGGTCCCATGACTGGTTCAGCAGTAGCAGGGCAATTCGGCTACCACTCTGTTTTTTATGCGACAGCAGCCTGTGTAGCTCTCAGTTGTTTATTTAACTTAGTTCAATTTAGATCATTATTAAAAGTAAAGGAAATCTAGTGCGAGTAAAAATCAATCTCAAGTGCTCCTCTTGTGGTAGCATCAATTATCTAACCAGTAAGAACTCCAAAACTCATCCTGACAAGATTGAGGTTTTAAAGTATTGTCCCAAGGAAAGAAAAGTAACCCTACATCTTGAATCTAAGTAGAATTTATGGTAAAATAATAGGGATTTTAAGGAGTTTGATATGTACAACCTATTATTAACCATTTTATTAGTATTATCTGTTGTGATTGTGATTGCGATTTTCATGCAACCAACTAAGAACCAATCCAGCAATGTATTTGATGCCAGCTCAGGTGATTTGTTTGAACGTAGTAAAGCGCGTGGTTTTGAAGCTGTGATGCAACGTTTGACAGGTATTTTAGTCTTTTTCTGGCTAGCCATTGCCTTAGCATTGACGGTATTATCAAGTAGATAAGAAATGGGCGAGACTAGGTCTTAGCCTATTTTTATTTTATGACACTTATAAAGTTATCAGTCAAAAAAATTATAAAAATCTAGAAAGAAAACATGAAAGATAAAATTAAAGAATATTTGCAAGAGAAGGGGCGAGTGACGGTAAATGACCTGGCTCAGGCTCTCGGAAAGGATGGGTCCAAGGATTTCCGTGAGTTGATTAAAACCCTGTCTCTGATGGAAAGAAAGCACCAGATTCGTTTTGAAGATGATGGTAGTCTCACCTTGAACCAGAAGAAGAAACATGAAATCACCCTCAAAGGGATTTTTCATGCCCATAAAAATGGCTTTGGCTTTGTCAGTCTGGAAGGTGAAGAGGACGATCTTTTTGTAGGAAAAAACGACGTCAACTACGCTATTGATGGTGATACCGTTGAGGTGGTCATTAAGAAAGTTGCTGACCGTAACAAGGGAACAGCGGCAGAAGCCAAAATTATTGATATTCTAGAACACAGTCTGACAACTGTTGTCGGGCAAATCGTTCTGGATCAGGAAAAGCCCAAGTATGCGGGCTACATCCGTTCAAAAAATCAGAAAATCAGCCAACCAATCTATGTAAAGAAACCAGCTATCAAGTTGGAAGGTACTGAGGTTCTCAAGGTCTTTATCGATAAATACCCAAGTAAGAAACATGATTTCTTTGTCGCTAGTGTGCTGGACGTGGTTGGGCACTCGACAGATGCTGGGATTGATGTTCTTGAAGTCTTGGAATCCATGGATATTGTCTCAGAATTTCCAGAGGCTGTTCTTAAGGAAGCTGAAAGTGTACCAGATATTCCGTCTCAAAAGGATATGGAAGGTCGTCTGGACCTGAGAAATGAAATCACCTTTACCATTGACGGTGCGGATGCTAAGGACTTGGACGATGCAGTACACATCAAGCCTTTGAAAAATGGCAATATCGAACTCGGAGTTCACATCGCGGATGTTTCCTACTATGTAACCGAGGGCTCTGCCCTTGACAAGGAAGCTCTTAATCGTGCGACTTCTGTCTATGTGACAGACCGCGTGGTTCCAATGCTTCCAGAACGTTTGTCAAATGGCATCTGCTCTCTCAATCCTCAAGTAGATCGCTTGACCCAGTCTGCCATTATGGAGATTGATAAACACGGTCGTGTGGTTAATTACACCATTACCCAAACAGTTATCAAGACTAGTTTCCGTATGACTTATAGTGATGTCAATGATATCCTAGCAGGTGACGAGGAAAAAAGACAAGAGTTTAAGAAAATTGTTCCTAGTATCGAGCTTATGGCCAAGCTTCACGAAAGGCTAGAAGGCATGCGTGAGAAACGTGGAGCTCTTAATTTTGATACCAGTGAAGCTAAGATTTTAGTGGATAAAAAAGGCAAGCCTGTGGATATCGTTCTTCGTCAGCGTGGTGTTGCCGAGCGTATGATCGAGTCCTTCATGTTGATTGCCAATGAAACAGTTGCCGAGCACTTCAGCAAGCTGGATTTGCCTTTCATCTATCGGATTCACGAGGAGCCTAAGGCTGAAAAAGTTCAGAAGTTTATTGACTATGCTTCAAGCTTTGGCTTGCGCATTTATGGGACTGCCAGTGAGATTAGCCAGGAGGCGCTCCAAGACATCATGCGTGCTGTTGATGGAGAACCGTATGCAGATGTATTGTCCATGATGCTTCTGCGTTCCATGCAGCAGGCTCGCTATTCAGAGCACAATCACGGTCACTATGGCCTTGCTGCAGAATATTACACTCATTTTACCAGTCCGATTCGCCGTTATCCAGACCTCCTTGTTCACCGCATGATTCGGGACTATGGGCGTTCTAAGGAAATAGCAGAGCATTTTGAGCAAGTGATTCCAGAGATTGCAACCCAGTCTTCCAACCGTGAGCGTCGTGCCATCGAAGCTGAGCGTGAAGTCGAAGCCATGAAAAAGGCTGAGTACATGGAAGAATACGTGGGTGAAGAGTACGATGCAGTTGTATCCAGCATCGTCAAATTCGGTCTCTTTGTCGAATTGCCAAATACAGTTGAAGGCTTGATTCATATCACTAATCTACCTGAATTTTATCATTTCAATGAGCGTGACTTGACCCTCCGTGGGGAAAAATCAGGCATAACTTTCCGTGTAGGACAGCAGATTCGCATTCGGGTTGAAAGAGCGGATAAGATGACGGGCGAGATTGACTTCTCTTATATCCCAAGTGAGTTTGATGTCATCGAAAAAGGCTTGAAACAAGCTGGGCGCAAAGACAGAGGTCGTGGTTCAAGTCGTCGTTCAGACAAGAAGAAAGACAAGAGAAAATCAGGGCGCTCAAATGATAAGCACAAGCATTCACAAAAAGACAAGAAGAAAAAAGGCAAGAAACCTTTTTACAAAGAAGTAGCTAAGAAAGGAGACAAGCATGGCAAAGGGCGAGGGAAAGGTCGTCGCACAAAATAAAAAAGCGCACCACGACTATACAATCGTAGATACGCTAGAGGCAGGAATGGTCCTGACTGGAACTGAAATCAAGAGCGTTCGAGCTGCTCGAATCAATCTTAAGGACGGCTTTGCTCAGGTAAAAAATGGGGAAGTCTGGCTGAGCAATGTTCATATCGCTCCTTACGAAGAGGGCAATATCTGGAACCAGGAACCTGAACGCCGCCGCAAACTCCTGCTCCATAAGAAGCAAATTCAAAAATTGGAACAAGAGACCAAAGGGACAGGAATGACCCTTGTTCCCCTTAAAGTCTATATCAAAGATGGCTACGCCAAACTCCTTTTAGGACTTGCTAAAGGGAAGCATGACTATGACAAACGGGAGTCGATCAAGCGTCGTGAACAAAACCGCGACATCGCGCGTGTGATGAAAGCTGTCAACCAGCGTTAAGAAGAGGAAGTGAAATGGAAAAATTAATTGCCTATAAACGGATGCCCTTGTGGAATAAACAAACCATGCCAGAAATTGTCCAGCAGAAACACAATACCAAGGTCGGCACTTGGGGAAAAATTACTGTCTTGAAGGGGGCCCTCAAATTTATTGAGTTGACTGAAGATGGTGAGGTTCTAGCTGAGCACCTCTTTGAGGCAGGAGCAGACAATCCTATGGCGCAACCACAAGCCTGGCACCGAGTAGAGGCTGCGACAGATGATGTAGAATGGTACTTGGAATTTTATTGTAAACCTGAGGATTATTTCCCTAAGAAATACCAGACCAATCCTGTTCATTCGGAAGTCTTAGAGGCTATGCAGACGGTGAAACCGGGAAAAGCCTTGGATTTGGGTTGTGGTCAAGGACGTAACTCTCTCTTCTTAGCACAACAAGGTTTTGATGTGACAGCTGTGGATCAAAATGAGCTATCTCTGGAAATCTTGCAAAGCATCGTAGAGCAAGAGGATCTAGACATGCCTGTTGGACTTTATGATATCAATTCAGCCAGCATCAGCCAAGACTATGATTTCATCGTATCGACAGTTGTTCTGATGTTCCTACAAGCGGACCGCATTCCAGCTATTATCCAAAATATGCAGGAGCACACCACGGTCGGTGGCTACAATCTTATCGTCTGTGCCATGGATACAGAGGATTATCCTTGCTCAGTGAATTTCCCATTCACCTTTAAAGAAGGGGAGTTGGCGAACTACTACAAGGATTGGGAATTGGTCAAGTACAATGAAAATACAGGACATCTGCACCGTCGTGATGAAAATGGCAATCTCATTCAACTACGCTTTGCGACTATGCTAGCTAAAAAAGTAAAGTAGATCAAACCTATACCAGCGAATAGAGACCACTTTGCAAAGTTTCTATTCGTTTTTGTTTGCGTTGGTAGATTGGGGCGAGCAGGATTTTATGCTATACTAGAAATAGAAAATCTGAGCAGTAAAACTGTATTGCTGTCACTCTCAGCACAAGAAGTTGTAGAGGATGAAGGTGGTCGAATGACGAGTCTTTTGGTGGAGCTGTATGATCGGCATGTATTGGAAAAGAATGTCTACCAATCTTTTGTCAGTGATTGTGACGAGATTCTCTTCCTATCTTTGACGAAAATAAGCAGTAATGATAAACTTTCACTGCGCCATTTTATCCTAGATGAAGTCCCCCATATCCAACGAGTGACCTTTCGTCAGCTATCCTTAGAACAACTAGCGGACCAGTTAGATTATTGCCTAGCAGGTTACGACCAAGTCCTTCTTGATGTTTTTGGAGGAGATTCGCTACTAGCCTTATCCCTCTATCAGTATGGATTGGATCGGCAGCTCCCCATCGTGGCGATGGATGTCGAGCGGGGAAAACAATACAAGTGGGTGGCTGGTCAGTTGGAAAAAGAAGATTTGGACATTCCTACCCTAAGCATCCAACAGTTGATAGCCTTGCGTGGTGGAAAACTGCTCAAATCCAAACGCCCTATCTACTCAGCTCAGCAAATTGCTGCCATCAAAAAATTAGCCAGCTCAGCTATTGCCAATCCTGCCCACTGGTATCAAGTGACCCAATTTTTCTCTCTAGCTAAGACCAATGACCTTCATGCTGAGACCGAAAAGATCCTGGAAAACAACGGCAAGTATTATCACTATCCAGAATCTCTTATCCCCTTACTAGTGGAAGCGGGAATGCTTTGTATGGAAAGCGAAGACAAGAAACGAGTAGCTTACAGTTTTCCAAGTCAAGAAGCTCAAGTTTTTTGCCGCAACAAGGGGCATATTTTAGAGGTATATCTCTATCTCTTGGCGCTTGAATCTCAGCTGTTTGATGAATGCATGATAGGTGGTGAAATTGATTGGAATGGTATCTTTCCAGAGGCAGACAATGTTCAAAATGAGATTGATGTCATTCTGAGAAAGGGGCGCTCGATTACCTTTATCTCTTGCAAGATGACAGATTTATCAGTTGAAGCCATCAATGAGCTAGAAGTCTATGCCAATCATTTTGCTGGGGAGAGTTGCCTCAAGTTGATTGTCTGTACAGGGAAAATCAATCCTGTTTATGCCAATCGTTGCCAGGAATATGGAGTGCTCGTCATTAGAAGCGAGCAGATTCCCAATCTCATACCCATGCTAAAAAAATACTCTAAGAGATTTAAAAGGTAAAAAAACAATATGAAAGGCTGGAATTCCAGTCTTTTTTTGCTTCTTTTTCGAATAAATGAAAAAAGGAGGTAGACCATGTTTGTAGCCAAAGATGTCAAGGGGAATTTGGTGAATGCCCTCGAAAAAGATGTGACCAAGCAGCCCTACACCTGTCCAGCCTGTGGGGGCGGACTACGATTACGCCAAGGACAGAGTGTTCGAACGCACTTTGCCCATGAATCTTTAAGAGATTGTGTGGCTATTTTTGAAAATGAAAGTCCAGAACACTTGGGTAACAAAGAGGCCCTTTATCACTGGGCCAAGAAAGACAGTCAGGTCGCCTTAGAATATAGTCTGCCCAAGATCCAGCAGGTTGCGGATGTACTCGTCAATGGGAAACTAGCTCTGGAGGTTCAGTGCAGTCCCTTGTCTCAAAAGCTTTTAGGCGATAGAAGCCAAGGATACCGCAGCCAGGGCTATCAGGTTATCTGGCTACTGGGAGAAAAACTCTGGTTAAAAGAGCGACTTACACAACTGCAAAGGGGATTCCTCTATTTTAGTCAAAATATGGGTTTCTATGTTTGGGAACTAGATCTCAAAAAACAAGTTTTGATACTCAAATATCTTCTGCATCAGGACCTACGTGGCAACCTTCATTTTCAGGTCAAGGAATTTCCTTATGGCCAAGGAAATCTCTTGGAAATTCTACGATTTCCTTATCAAAAACAAAAACTGCCTCGTTTTGCAGTTGTGCAAGATTCAACTATCTGTCACTACATTCGCCAGCAGTTGTACTACCAAACACCTTACTGGATGAAGAAGCAGGAGGAGGCTTATCATCAAGGAGACAATCTATTAAACCGTCAACTAGACGACTGGTATCCCCAGGTCAGACCGATAGAGTCAGGAGATTTTTTGCAGATTGAAACGGATTTGACTAGCTATTATAGAAATTTTCAGGCTTACTATCAAAAAAATCCGAAAAATAATCGCCAAAAGCTCTATCCACCAGCCTTTTATCACTTATATTTCTCAAAAAATGTGGTAAAATAGAAAGGATGGAGGAATCTTATGGTATTACAACGACATGAAATAAATGAAAAAGATACATGGGATCTTTCAACAATCTACCCAACAGACCAGGCTTGGGAAGAAGCCTTGAAAGACTTAACTGAAAAAGTACAAACAGCAGCCCAGTATGAGGGACATCTCTTGGACAGCGCAGACAGTTTGCTTGAGATTACAGAATTTTCACTTGACTTGGAACGCCAAGTTGAAAAGCTTTATGTCTATGCGCATATGAAAAATGACCAGGACACGCGTGAATCCAAGTATCAAGAGTACTATGCTAAGGCAATGACCCTATACAGTCAGTTAGAACAAGCCTTTTCATTCTATGAACCTGAGTTTATGGAGATTAGCGAAGAGCAGTATGCGGCCTTCCTAGAAGCTCAACCAAAACTCCAAGTTTACAAGCACTTTTTTGACAAGCTCTTGCAAAAGAAAGACCATGTTCTTTCGCAACGTGAGGAAGAATTACTTGCTGGAGCAGGAGAAATCTTTGGCGCTGCTAGTGAAACCTTTGCTATTTTGGACAATGCGGATATTAGCTTCCCATATGTCCTTGATGATGAAGGCAATGAAGTGCAACTCTCACACGGTACTTACATCCGTTTGATGGAGTCTAAAAACCGTGAAGTGCGCCGTGGTGCCTATGAAGCCCTTTATGCGACATATGAGCAATTCCAACACACTTATGCTAAGACCTTGCAGACAAATGTTAAGGTGCAAAACTACCGTGCCAAAGTTCGCAACTATAAGAGTGCTCGCCATGCAGCCCTCGCAGCAAATTTTGTTCCAGAAAGTGTCTATGACAATCTAGTAGCAGCAGTTCGCAAGCATTTGCCACTCTTACATCGTTACCTTAAACTTCGTTCTAAAATCTTAGGGATTTCAGATCTCAAGATGTATGATGTCTACACACCACTCTCGTCAGTAGATTATAGCTTTACCTACGAAGAAGCCTTGAAAAAAGCAGAAGAAGCTTTGGCGGTTTTAGGTGACGACTACTTGAGCCGTGTCAAACGTGCCTTCAGTGAGCGTTGGATTGATGTCTATGAAAACCAAGGCAAGCGTTCTGGTGCCTACTCTGGTGGTTCTTATGATACCAATGCCTTCATGCTTCTAAACTGGCAGGACAATCTAGACAATCTCTTTACCCTTGTCCATGAAACAGGTCACAGTATGCACTCAAGCTATACCCGAGAAACCCAACCTTATGTTTACGGAGATTATTCTATCTTCTTGGCTGAAATTGCCTCAACAACCAATGAAAATATCTTGACAGAGAAATTACTGGAAGAAGTGGAAGACGATGCAACTCGCTTTGCTATTCTCAATAACTTCCTGGACGGTTTCCGTGGAACAGTCTTCCGTCAAACTCAATTCGCTGAGTTTGAACATGCCATCCACCAAGCAGATCAAAATGGAGAAGTCTTGACAAGTGATTTCCTCAATAAGCTCTACGCTGACTTGAACCAGGAGTACTATGGACTCAGCAAGGAAGACAATCCTCAGATCCAATACGAGTGGGCACGCATTCCACATTTCTACTATAACTACTATGTTTATCAGTATTCAACTGGTTTTGCAGCTGCTTCAGCCTTGGCTGAAAAGATTGTCCATGGAAGTCAAGAAGATCGTGACCGCTATATCGACTACCTCAAGGCAGGTAAGTCTGACTATCCGCTCAATGTTATGAGAAAAGCGGGGGTTGATATGGAAAAAGAAGACTATCTCAACGATGCCTTTGCAGTCTTTGAACGCCGCTTGAACGAGTTTGAAGCCCTTGTTGAAAAATTGGGACTAGCTTAAGATGGTAGAATCTTACAGTAAAAATGCCAATCACAATATGCGCCGTCCCGTCGTCAAGGAAGAAATCGTAGAACTCATGCGCCAGCGTCAAAAGCAGGTGACAGGTTCCTTGAAAGAATTGGAAACCTTCGCTCGCAAGGAAAATATTCCCATCATCCCTCATGAGACAGTTGCTTATTTCCGTTTTCTCATGGAAAGTTTGCAGCCCAAGAACATTTTGGAAATTGGAACAGCTATCGGTTTTTCAGCGCTTTTGATGGCGGAACATGCGCCAGATGCTAAGATTACAACGATTGACCGTAATCCTGAGATGATAGGCTTTGCCAAGGAAAACTTTGCCCAGTTTGACAGGCGTCAGCAAATCACCCTCTTAGAGGGAGATGCAGTTGATGTTTTGTCTAGTCTGACAGAAACTTATGACTTTGTCTTTATGGATTCGGCCAAGTCTAAGTACATTATCTTTCTACCAGAGATTCTCAAACATTTAGAAGTTGGTGGCGTAGTCGTCTTGGATGATATTTTCCAAGGAGGAGATGTTGCCAAGGACATCATGGAAGTCCGCCGTGGTCAACGCACCATTTATAAAGGTTTGCAAAGACTTTTCGACGCAACTTTGGACAATCCAGGTCTAACAGCAACTCTAGTTCCACTTGGGGACGGCATTCTCATGCTGAGAAAAAATGTGGCAGATGTGCAGCTTCCTGAGAGTGAATGATTTTTAGAAAAATTTAAGACAATTTAGTAAAATAGAGAAGGTAACTTACCATAAAAGGAGTAAACATGAAGAAAAAACTATTGGCAGGAGCCATTACCTTATTATCTGTAGCGACTTTGGCTGCTTGTTCAAAAAGTTCTGAAGGGGCTGACCTCATCAGCATGAAGGGTGATGTCGTCACTGAACACCAATTTTATGAACAAGTCAAAAACAATCCAACTGCGCAACAAGTCTTGCTTAATATGACCATCCAAAAAGTATTTGAAAAACAATATGGTTCAGAAGTGACTGACAAAGAGGTGGATGATGCCGTTGCTGAGGAACAAAAGAAATACGGCGATAGCTACAACAGCGTACTTCAACGTGCGGGTATGACTCCTGAGACTCGTAAAGCTCAAATTCGCACAAGTAAGTTGGTCGAATTGGCAGTTAAAAAAGCCGCAGAGAGTGAATTGACTGACGAAGCTTACCAAAAAGCTTTTGAGTCTTATACACCAGATGTAACAGCTCAGATCATCCGTATGGATAATGAAGACAAGGCCAAAGAAGTGCTTGAAAAAGCAAAAGCAGAAGGAGCTGATTTTGCTCAGTTGGCAAAAGACAACTCAAATGATGACAAGACAAAAGAAAATGGTGGCGAAATCACTTTTGACTCTGCTTCAACAGAACTTCCAGAACAAGTCAAGAAGGCGGCCTTTGCCTTGGATGTGAATGGTGTCTCTGATGTTATCACAGCGACTGGAACACAAGCTTACAGTACCCAATACTACATTATTAAGCTAACCAAGAAAACAGAAAAATCATCAAACCTAGATGACTACAAAGAAAAATTGAAAACGGTCATCCTGGCTCAGAAACAAAACGATTCATCTTTCGTTCAGAGCGTTATCGGAAAAGAATTTCAAGCTGCCAATATTAAAGTGAAAGATCCTGTTTTCCAAAATATTTTTGCCCAATACGTTGGTGGTGCAGACTCAAACTCAAGCAGTAGCTCATCAGCAGAATAAAAAAGAAAATACAAACTTTGTCTTGAAGTTTGTATTTTTTAGTGATCAATTTCGGGCAAATAGTAAAATTCGAAGGATTGGAGGATAAGAGTTTTTTTCTTTCTGAAAAAATGGTATAATAGCAGTCAAAACTAGAAAATAAAACGGAATTAGGAACAGTTTTCTCTGTTTCTATTAGAGTGGTGACATATGAAAATTAGTAAAAGGCACCTATTGAACTATTCCATTTTGATTCCTTACCTCCTTTTATCGATTTTGGGTCTAATTGTTGTTTACTCAACGACGAGTGCTACCTTGATCCAAGAAGGGAAAAGCGCTCTTCAGTTAGCTCGGAACCAAGGAATGTTTTGGGTAGTTAGTTTGGTTTTGATTGCCTTAATTTATAAACTGAAACTTGGTTTTTTAAGAAATGAACGCTTGATTTTTATCGTTATGTTTGTAGAGATGATTCTCCTAGCTTTGGCTCGGCTAATTGGAACACCAGTCAATGGTGCCTACGGTTGGATTTCTGTAGGACCTGTAACGATTCAGCCTGCTGAATATCTTAAGATTATCATTATTTGGTACCTAGCCCATCGATTCTCAAAACAGCAAGATGAGATAGCTGTTTACGATTTCCAAGTCTTGACTCAGAATCAGTGGTTACCTCGAGCTTTTAACGACTGGCGTTTCGTTTTACTGGTTTTGATTGGTAGTTTGGGAATTTTCCCTGACTTGGGAAATGCGACCATTCTGGTCTTGGTGTCACTGCTTATGTACACAGTTAGTGGAATTGCCTATCGTTGGTTCTCGACTATTCTAACTCTCTTAGCAGGAAGTTCCATTTTAGTCTTGTCTGTCATTCGTCTTGTTGGCGTTGAGAAGTTTTCTCAAATTCCGGTATTTGGTTACGTTGCTAAACGTTTCAGCGCCTTCTTTAATCCCTTTACCGACCTGGCAGGTGCAGGACACCAGCTCGCAAATTCCTACTATGCAATGGTAAATGGTGGCTGGTTTGGACTTGGATTAGGAAATTCCATCGAGAAACGTGGTTATCTGCCAGAAGCCCACACAGATTTCGTCTTTTCGATCGTCATCGAGGAATTTGGATTTGTAGGAGCGGGTATGATTTTGGCACTCCTCTTCTTCTTGATTTTGAGAATCATCCTAGTCGGTATTCGTGCTAAGGATCCCTTTAACTCCATGGTTGCTATCGGTGTCGGAGGAATGATCCTTGTTCAGGTCTTTGTCAATATCGGTGGAATTTCCGGTTTGATTCCTTCTACAGGGGTAACCTTCCCCTTCCTTTCACAAGGGGGGAATAGTCTCCTAGTCTTATCTGTAGCCATTGCCTTTGTACTAAATATCGATGCTAGTGAAAAACGTGCCAAACTTATCAGAGAATATGAAGGTCAAACTTCTGTTACTCTATAAGGATTGAATGGAAAGGAAAGTTTATGTCACTTCAAAAATTAGAAAACTATAGCAATAAAGCCGTCGTTCAAGAAGAAGTCTTGATTTTGACAGAGCTATTAGAAGACATCACAAAAAATATGCTTACGCCAGAGACTTTTGATAAAATCATGCAGTTGAAGGACTTGTCTACAAGCGAAAACTATCAAGGACTCAATAAATTGGTGACCAGCCTTTCAAACGAGGAAATGATCTATATTTCTCGCTATTTCTCAATCCTTCCACTCTTGATCAATATCTCTGAAGATGTGGATTTGGCTTATGAAATCAATCACCAAAATAATGTAGACCAAGACTATCTAGGAAAACTGTCAACAACCATTAAGATGGTGGCTGAAAAAGAAAATGCGGCTGTAATTTTGGAGCAGCTGAATGTAGTTCCAGTTTTGACGGCCCACCCGACGCAAGTACAACGTAAGAGTATGCTGGATTTAACCAATCATATCCATACACTCTTACGGAAGTACCGTGATGTCAAACTAGGCTTGATCAACAAAGAAAAATGGCACACAGATCTCCGTCGTTACATTGAAATTATCATGCAAACCGACATGATTCGTGAGAAGAAATTGAAGGTAACCAACGAAATCACTAACGTGATGGAGTACTATCAAAGTTCTTTCTTGAATGCTGTTCCACGTTTGACGGCTGAGTATAAGAAACTAGCTAAGGAACAAGGTATCGAGCTCCAACATCCAAAACCGATTACCATGGGGATGTGGATTGGAGGAGACCGTGATGGAAATCCTTTCGTAACTGCGGAAACCCTCAACAAATCAGCCTTGACCCAGTGTGAAGTCATCATGAACTACTATGATGAGAAGATTTATAACCTCTATCGTGAATTCTCACTTTCAACCAGTATTGTGAATGTTAGTGACAAGGTTCGTGAGATGGCGCTGAAGTCTCAGGACAACTCGATTTATCGTGAAAAAGAACTCTATCGTCGTGCTCTTTTTGACATCCAAGCTAAGATGCAGGCAACCAAGACCTATCTTATCGAAGATAAGGATGTTCATCCAAGATATGCTACCGCAGATGAATTTTACCAAGATTTATTGGCCATCCGAGATTCTCTATTAGAGAACAAAGGTGAGTACCTGATTTCAGGAGAATTTGTAGAGTTGATGCAGGCGGTTGAAATCTTTGGCTTCTATCTTGCCTCTATCGACATGCGCCAAGATTCTAGTGTTCATGAAGCCTGTGTGGCAGAATTGCTAGCATCCGCAGGTATCAACGACCACTATAGCGATCTGTCTGAAGATGAAAAATGCGCCCTCCTATTAAAAGAATTGGAAGAAGACCCTCGTATCCTCTCAGCGACTCATGCTGAAAAGTCAGAACTGCTTGAAAAAGAACTCTCTATCTTTAAAGCCGCTCGCAAGTTGAAGGATAAATTAGGTGAAAACGTCATCCGTCAAACCATCATCTCTCACGCAACAAGTGTATCCGATATGCTAGAACTTGCAATTATGCTTAAGGAAGTCGGCTTGGTAGATGCTCAAAAAGCCCGCGTTCAGATTGTTCCCCTCTTTGAAACGATCGAAGACTTGGATCACTCGGAAGAAACCATGAGAAGATATTTCTCTCTTCCTTTGGCTAAAAAATGGATTGCTTCAAAAGACAACTACCAAGAAATCATGCTTGGCTACTCTGATAGTAACAAGGACGGTGGTTACCTGTCATCATGTTGGACTCTATATAAAGCTCAACAGCAACTGACTGCTATTGGAGACGAATTTGGCGTTAAAGTTACCTTCTTCCACGGTCGTGGTGGTACCGTGGGTCGTGGTGGTGGCCCAACTTATGAAGCTATCACATCCCAACCACTCAAGTCTATTAAGGACCGCATCCGTCTGACTGAGCAGGGAGAAGTGATTGGAAACAAATACGGAAACAAAGACGCTGCCTATTATAACCTTGAAATGTTGGTTTCTGCAGCTATTAACCGTATGATTACCAAGAAGAAGAGTGATACTAACACATCAAATCGTTATGAAGCTATCATGGATCAAGTAGTGGACCGCAGCTACGATATCTACCGTGATTTGGTCTTTGGAAATGAACATTTCTATGACTATTTCTTTGAATCAAGTCCAATCAAGGCTATTTCAAGCTTCAATATCGGTTCGCGTCCAGCAGCTCGTAAGACTATTACAGAAATCGGTGGTTTGCGTGCCATCCCTTGGGTCTTCTCATGGTCACAAAGTCGTGTCATGTTTCCTGGATGGTACGGTGTGGGATCAAGCTTTAAAGAATTTATTGATCAAGATCCAAAGAATATTGAGATTCTCCGTGACATGTACCAAAACTGGCCTTTCTTCCAATCTCTGCTCTCTAATGTGGACATGGTCTTGTCTAAGTCCAACATGAACATTGCCTTTGAATATGCCAAGCTCTGTGAGGATGAAGAAGTGCAAGCCATCTATTACACCATTTTAGATGAATGGCAGTTGACCAAGGACGTTATTTTAGCTATTGAAGGCTATGACGAACTCTTGGCTGAAAACTCTTACCTAAAAGACAGTCTAAACTATCGTATGCCTTACTTTAATATCCTTAACTACATCCAGTTGGAGTTGATCAAACGCCAACGTCGTGGGGAATTGTCAGCAGACGAAGAAAAACTGATCCACACAACTATCAACGGAATTGCAACTGGTTTGCGTAATTCAGGCTGATATTCTATAGACTTCCTCTTTTTTAAAGGGGAAGTTTTTGAATTGTTTAAAAAATTCTAAAAATAGTCTTGACAAGTAATTGAAAAATGATATAATTTAAACATTCAGAAAGTAATCATGCTCATTTTTTAGAGAGTCTGTGGTTGGTGAAAGCAGATAGATGAAATTGATGAAATTGGGCTGAATGTACTTAAGAATTTGAAATCATAAAAATTCGGTGAGCACACCTTACAGTGCAACTCGTTATTGCGAGAAAGAGCGATAGGGATATTCCCTATAATTGAGGTGGCACCGCGCATCGACGTCCTCACACAAGTTTTTTGTGTGAGGACTTTTTCTATGGGGAGGATGATGATGGAATTTAAACGATGGCGTCGCTTGTTTTGAGTGAAAAGAGTATAGTACAAGTGATTTAAAAGGAGAAAAAATATGAAAAATAAACGTTTGATTGGAATTATCGCTGGATTAGCAGTATTGGTAGTGGCTAGCTTGATTTATTCATCAATGAACAAGCCAGCAGCTAAGGAAGAGCAAAAGGTCGCTAAGGTTGGTGTCCTTCAATTTGTTAGTCACCCATCCTTGGACTTGATTTACCAAGGAATTCAAGATGGACTAGCTGAAGAAGGCTATAAGGACGACCAAGTAAAAATCGACTTTATGAACTCTGAAGGTGATCAGAGCAAGGTTGCAACCATGAGTAAACAATTGGTAGCAAATGGAAACGACGTTGTTGTTGGGATTGCGACACCAGCGGCTCAAGGACTTGCTAGTGCTACAAAAGACCTACCAGTTATCATGGCTGCTATTACAGACCCGATCGGTGCTAACTTGGTCAAAGATTTGAAAAAACCAGGTGGCAACATCACAGGGGTGTCAGACCACAACCCAGCTGAACAGCAAGTGGAATTGATTAAAACTTTGACACCAAATGTCAAAACAATCGGCGCTCTCTACTCGAGCAGTGAAGACAACTCAAAATCACAAGTTGAAGAATTCAAGGCTTATGCTGAAAAAGCAGGTTTGACAGTCGAAACCTTTGCCGTTCCTTCAACTAACGAAATTGCTTCAACA
This sequence comes from bacterium, assembly GCA_905221335.1. Taxonomy (GTDB): domain Bacteria; phylum Bacillota; class Bacilli; order Lactobacillales; family Streptococcaceae; genus Streptococcus. The sequence continues at coordinate 747,342 of CAJNCT010000001.1, read as the reverse complement.
GTCAATGTTATGACAAGCAAGGTCGATGCAATCTGGGTTCCAATTGACAACACCATCGCATCAGCATTTTCAACAGTTGTTTCAAGCAATCAAACAGCTAAAAAACCAATCTACCCAAGTGCCACTGCCATGGTAGAAGCAGGAGGATTAGCATCTGTAGTAGTTGACCAACACGATCTTGGAGTGGCTACTGGTAAAATGATTGCCAAAGTTTTGAAAGGTGAAAAACCAGCTGATACGCCAGTTAATGTCTTTTCAACTGGTAAGTCAGTGATTAACAAAAAACTAGCGCAGGAACTTGGTATCACCATTCCTGAGTCCGTTCTAAAAGAAGCAGGACAAGTGATTGAATAAAGATAAAGGAGGAGCTGGACACATCTCCTCCCATTTTTACTAAAGAAAGAAATGAGTGAAAGATTATGATAGTATCCATTATTTCACAGGGGATGGTCTGGGCGATTCTAGGTTTGGGAATCTTTATGACTTTTCGAATTTTGAATTTCCCTGATATGACTACTGAAGGTTCTTTTCCTCTTGGGGGAGCAGTAGCTGTAACCTTGATAACACAGGGAGTCAATCCGTTTTTAGCAACCCTAGCCGCAGTAGGAGCGGGCTGTCTAGCTGGAATGGCGACAGGTCTCTTATATACCAAAGGAAAAATCCCAACTCTCTTATCAGGGATTTTAGTCATGACTTCCTGCCATTCCATCATGCTCATGATTATGGGACGTGCCAACTTGGGGCTTCTTGGGACCAAGCAAATTCAAGATGTCTTGCCTTTTGATTCGGATCTCAATCAACTCCTGACTGGATTAATCTTTGTAGCTCTTGTAATTGGTCTCATGCTCTTTTTCCTTGATACCAAACTAGGTCAGGCCTACATCGCTACTGGTGATAATCCTGATATGGCTCGTAGCTTTGGTATCAATACGGGTCGTATGGAACTCATGGGCTTGGTTCTCTCAAATGGAATCATCGCACTTGCAGGGGCCTTAATTGCTCAACAAGAAGGATACGCGGATGTTTCTCGAGGAATCGGCGTGATTGTCGTAGGGCTTGCTAGCTTGATTATTGGTGAGGTTTTGTTCAAGAGTTTGACCTTGGCAGAGCGACTCATGACCATCGTTGTAGGGTCTATTGCTTATCAGTTCCTCGTTTGGGGAGTGATTGCTCTTGGGTTTAATACAAGTTATCTTCGTTTGTACAGCGCCTTGATTTTGGCAGTTTGCCTTATGATTCCAACCTTCAAAAGCAAATACCTGAAAGGAGTCAAGTTTAGCAAATGACAGCAATTGTAGAATTAAAAAATGCTACCAAAGTCATCACGAATGGCTTTGACGAGGAAAAGATCATTCTGAATGATGTTTCTCTTGAAATTTTTGAACATGATTTCATTACCATCTTAGGGGGAAATGGAGCTGGGAAGTCAACTCTTTTTAACACTATTGCAGGTACCTTACCTTTAACAAGTGGAAGTATCCGTATCATGGGCGAGGATGTGACGCTTTTTTCACCTGAGAAGCGGGCTAAGTACTTGTCTCGTGTCTTTCAGGATCCTAAGATGGGTACGGCTCCTCGTATGACGGTAGCGGAAAATCTCTTGATTGCCAAGTTTCGTGGTGAGAAGAGAGGACTCCTTCCTAGGAGACTTTCAAGCCATAGAGAAGAATTTCAGGCTACCATTGAAAAAGTGGGAAACGGCCTTGAAAAACATCTGGATACTCCGATTGAGTTTCTATCAGGTGGACAACGTCAGGCCTTGAGTCTCTTGATGGCAACCTTGAAGCGACCAGAGTTGCTCTTGTTGGATGAACACACAGCAGCCCTTGACCCAAAAACAAGTGTGGCCTTGATGGAATTAACAGATGACTTTGTTAGCAAGGATCATCTGACAGCCCTCATGATTACCCACCATATGGAGGATGCACTGAAGTATGGCAATCGCTTGATTGTTATGAAAGATGGACAAATCATCCAAGATTTGAATAAGGATGAAAAAGCCAAGATGAAAATTTCCGATTACTATCAACTTTTTGAGTAGATAATTTTTAAATCAAGCATCCTTAAAAACTTAGAAGTAGGCTTTTGCTTCTAAGTTTTTTGGTGAATTTTAAATATTACTGTTTTTTCCTATTCATCAGTTTTACTTTGGAGTATAATCAGTATAAGAATCTTAAACATTGATAAAAGTAAGGAGATAAAAATATGGCTTACACACAAGAAGATTTTCAAGAATGGATTTTTCAAATTGGATTTAAGATGGACTATTTTACTAGGGAGTTTGCTGAGGAACAAGGCCTTCATTTAGACTATAGCATGCAGTCTTTGGATGATTTGGAGGCTTGGATCTTGGCTCACTACGATGACCACCATGCTTTGATAGCAGACCGAAAGATGTTGGATTATTTGACTGTTTATATCGGTGAGACCTTCCGTAAGCACCTAGGAGGTAAATGGTTTATTGACCTTAAAAATAAAAAGAACGCCTATTATTCTATGCCTGTATTGACCGACCCATCGTATAGAGGAGAAGTTTATATAGCACCTATGACTTTTGCAACGGCTTGTATTAGTAGAAAAGATGGTCAGTATATTAGCAGAATATTGAAAAATAATCTCGAAGATCAAGTGAAATAGGATTTTATTTCTTTTGTTTTTCTTTCAAATATTAGAATGATTTGCTCAGAAGATTCAGTTTTTCATGATAGTTGTAAACTTATGAAATAGTCTCATGTAAAGCGTATGAAATGGTTTACTTTTTTTCAGAAATAAGCTATACTAGTTAACGTAAAACTATGATAAAATGGAGGTATTGTGTATGGTTGACAAGCAAGTCATTGAAGAAATCAAAAACAATGCCAACATTGTGGAAGTCATAGGTGATGTGATTTCTTTACAGAAGGCTGGACGGAACTATTTAGGGCTCTGTCCTTTTCATGGTGAAAAGACCCCCTCTTTCAACGTTGTGGAAGACAAGCAGTTTTATCATTGCTTCGGCTGTGGGCGCTCAGGAGATGTCTTTAAGTTCATTGAAGAATATCAAGGTGTGTCCTTTATGGAAGCCGTTCAGCTCTTAGGTGAGCGAGTCGGTATTCAACTAGCTATGCCTGTCCAGTCTCGTCCTCAACAGGCTTCGCCTCATCAAGCCCTATATGACATGCATGAAGAAGCTGCCCGTTTTTACCATGCAATCCTCATGACGACCAAGATGGGAGAAGAAGCAAGGGCTTATCTATATAAACGAGGCTTGACGGATGATGTTCTGAAGCATTTCCAGATTGGACTGGCTCCGGCAGAGAGAACCTATCTCTATCAACGTTTGGCTGATAAGTTTGAGGAAAAGGATTTATTGGATTCGGGCTTGTTTTATCTGTCAGATGGCAATCAATTTTATGATACTTTTTTTGGACGTATCATCTTTCCTTTAACCAATGACAAGGGGCAGGTTATTGCCTTTTCTGGTCGTGTCTGGCAAGAAACTGATAGTCAGACTGCTAAGTACAAAAATAGTCGCTCGACTGCAATTTTTAACAAGAGTTACGAATTGTATCATTTGGACAGGGCAAAAAAGGGAACAGGTAAGATTACAGAACTCTACCTGATGGAAGGCTTCATGGATGTGATCGCAGCCTACCGTGCTGGTATAGAAAATGCTGTAGCTTCCATGGGAACAGCCTTAAGCAAGGAGCATGTTGACCACCTCAAACGCTTTACTAAAAAAATTGTTCTCAGCTATGATGGCGACAAGGCAGGGCAGGCAGCGACAGCCAAGGCTCTAGAGGAATTAAAAGACTTCTCAGTGGAGGTTGTTCGAGTACCTGATGCCATGGACCCAGATGAGTATTTGCAAAAGAATTCTGCTGAAGACCTGGCTTACCTTTTAACCAAGACTCGTATCAGTCCTATAGAGTTCTATATTCACCTGCTCAAGCCTGATAATAGTGATAACTTGCAGGCGCAAATCGAGTTCATTGAAAAGATTGCGCCCCTAATCGCCAAGGAAAAGTCTATCACTGCCCAGAATTCTTATATCCACATTCTGGCGGATAATCTACCTTCCTTTGATTACCAGCAGGTGGAACAGATAGTAAATGAAAGTCGCATTGTTCAGAGGCAGGAAAGAGTCAAAGAGGAGCAACCTCCAGCAGCGATTAGTTTACCTGTAACGCGGCAACTGACAGCAGTCATGAGAGCAGAGGCGCATCTCCTCTATAGGATGGCTGAGAATCCAGTTGTTCTAAATGACTACCGATTAAGAGAAGATTTTTTCTTTGATACCCCAGAATTTCAGATTCTTTACGAATTATTAAGTGAGCAGGGAGAAATCGGCTCAGAGGAGCTTTCTCATCAGACGCCTGAGGTTGAAAATGCTTGGTACCACGTTCTTAGCCTGGATTTGCCAGCTGAGATGTCGCCTGAAGAACTTTCTGAAGTCGAAGCGACTCGAAACCGTGCCCTCCTCAGCAAGGACAACTTAAGAATTAAAAAGAAAGTGCAGGAAGCTAGTCATGTAGGAGATACAGACACAGCCTTGGAAGAATTGCAACGATTGATTTCCCAAAAGAGAAGAATGGAGTAATAATGGCAACAAAACAAAAAGAAGTAACGACATTTGATGTGCAAGTAGCAGACTTTATCCGTAACCACAAAAAAACAGGAACAGCAACAGATGATGAAATCAATTCAAGTCTGGTTATTCCTTTTACCCTAGATGCAGACGGCATTGAAGACCTTTTGCAACGGATTCAGGATGCTGGCATTTCTATCACAGATAACGAAGGAAATCCAAGTGCGCGTGTTCTTAGTACAGAAGAAGAACCAGAACTCAGTGATGAGGACTTGATTGGCTCAACTTCTGCCAAGGTTAATGACCCTGTCCGTATGTATTTGAAGGAAATCGGGGTTGTTCCTCTCTTGACCAACGAAGAGGAAAAAGAATTGGCCCTAGCAGTTGAGGCTGGTGATATCGAAGCCAAACAACGTCTTGCCGAAGCCAACCTTCGTTTGGTGGTTTCTATCGCTAAGCGCTACGTAGGACGTGGTATGCAATTTCTTGACTTGATCCAAGAAGGCAACATGGGCTTGATGAAGGCAGTGGATAAGTTTGACTACTCTAAAGGATTTAAGTTCTCAACTTATGCAACTTGGTGGATTCGTCAGGCGATTACCCGTGCCATCGCTGACCAGGCCCGTACTATTCGTATCCCTGTCCACATGGTAGAAACCATTAACAAGCTTGTCCGTGAACAGCGTAATCTCCTTCAAGAATTGGGACAAGATCCAACACCTGAACAAATCGCTGAGCGTATGGATATGACACCTGACAAGGTACGCGAAATCTTGAAAATCGCCCAAGAGCCAGTATCGCTTGAAACACCGATTGGTGAAGAGGACGATAGCCATCTTGGGGACTTTATCGAAGACGAAGTGATTGAAAATCCAGTAGACTACACAACTCGTATCGTTTTGCGCGAGCAGTTGGATGAAGTCTTGGATACTCTCACAGACCGTGAAGAAAACGTCCTACGCTTGCGCTTCGGGCTAGATGATGGAAAAATGCGTACCCTTGAAGATGTTGGTAAAGTCTTTAACGTGACTCGTGAACGTATCCGTCAGATTGAGGCCAAGGCTTTGAGAAAATTGCGCCAACCAAGTCGCAGCAAACCCCTTCGTGATTTTATTGAAGACTAAGAGTGAGGAATAACATGGCTTATACAGAAGAGCAAATTGAAACGATCAAAACACGCATTTTAAATGCCTTGGAAGAAGTTATCGACCCTGAGTTGGGGATTGATATTGTCAACCTAGGTTTGATTTATGAAATTCGTTTTGATGGTGAAACAGGTCACACTGAAATTGATATGACCTTGACAACCATGGGCTGCCCACTGGCTGACCTATTGACAGACCAAATTTACGATGCGATGACAGATGTGCCTGAGGTAACCAATACCGAGGTTAAATTGGTCTGGTATCCAGCTTGGACGGTTGAAAAAATGAGCCGATACGCACGTATCGCCCTAGGGATTAAATAAAGAGTAAGAAAAATGTGAGAGACGATTGGAAAATAGGGTAAATTCCTCTTTTTCCTTTGGTCTCTTCTTTCTTTTGCTGATTTTCTGGAAATAAAATGGTATAATGAATGGTATGGAAAACGAAAAATTGCGTGTCAATATGCTAAGTTCAAGTGAAAAAGTGGCTGGTCAGGGAGTATCAGGAGCCTACCGTGAATTGGTACGTCTCCTACATCGTGATGCCCAAGATCAGTTAATTGTTACGGAGAATCTTCCTGTGGAGGCTGATGTAACCCACTTTCATACCATTGATTTCCCCTATTATTTATCCACTTTCCAAAAGAAACGCTCTGGGAGAAAAATTGGCTATGTGCATTTTTTGCCTGATACGCTTGAGGGGAGTTTGAAAATTCCATTTTTCTTAAAGGGAATTATCAAACGCTATGTATTTTCTTTTTACAACCGAATGGAACACTTGGTAGTGGTCAATCCCATGTTTATCGAGGATTTGGTGGCAGCTGGTATTCCACGTGAAAAAGTGACTTATATTCCAAACTTTGTAAATAAAGAAAAATGGCATCCACTGCCAGCTGAACAAGTTGCTCAACTCCGTAAAGAAATGAATCTAGCGGAAGATCAGTTTGTCGTAGTCGGTGCAGGTCAAGTTCAGAAACGAAAAGGGATAGATGATTTTATCCGCCTAGCGGAGAAATTGCCAGAAATTACCTTTATCTGGGCTGGTGGTTTTTCATTTGGTGGGATGACAGACGGTTATGAACGCTATAAAAAAATCATGGACAATCCACCTAAAAATCTAATTTTCCCAGGTATTGTTCCTCCGGAGCGTATGCGAGAGCTCTACGCTTTAGCAGATTTGTTCTTGCTACCAAGTTACAACGAACTATTCCCGATGACTATCTTAGAGGCAGCAAGTTGTGAAGCACCGATTATGTTGAGAGATTTAGATCTATACAAGGTCATTCTTGAAGGGAATTATCGTGCTACAAGTGATGTTTCTGAGATGAGAGAAGCAATCCTAGAATACAAGAATGACCCGGAAGCCTTAAAAAACTTGAAAGAAAAAGCTCGCGAGATCTCCAAAGAGTACTCTGAGGAGCATTTGTTGGAAATCTGGTTAAAATTTTATCGAGAACAGGCTGCTCTAGGCAAGAAGTGAGGTATCTATGCGAATTGGTTTATTTACTGACACCTATTTCCCTCAGGTTTCCGGGGTTGCGACTAGTATTCGAACCTTGAAAACTGAGCTTGAAAAGCAAGGACATGCAGTTTTTATCTTTACAACGACTGATAAAGATGTGAACCGATATGAGGATTGGCAAATTATTCGAATTCCGAGTGTCCCTTTCTTTGCGTTTAAGGATCGACGATTTGCCTACCGAGGTTTTACAAAGGCGCTTGAAATTGCCAAGCAGTATCAGCTGGATATCATTCATACCCAAACAGAGTTTTCACTAGGTTTGCTTGGGATTTGGATTGCAAGAGAATTGAAAATTCCTGTTATCCATACCTACCATACTCAGTACGAAGACTATGTACATTACATTGCTAAGGGCATGCTAATTCGTCCGAGTATGGTAAAATATTTGGTGCGTGGCTTCCTTCATGATGTGGATGGAGTGATTTGTCCTAGTGAAATTGTGCGGGACCTTCTATCTAAGTACAAAGTCAAGGTTGAAAAGCGTGTCATCCCAACTGGAATTGAGTTGGCTAAGTTTGAACGACCTGAGATTAAAGAAGAGAATTTACAAGAACTCCGTTCGAAGTTAGGTATTCAGGAAGGCGAGAAAATGCTACTGAGTCTTTCGCGTATTTCCTATGAGAAGAATATCCAAGCAGTCCTAAACGCCTTTGTTGAGGTATTGAAAGAAGAAGATAAGGTGAAGTTGGTTGTTGCTGGAGATGGTCCTTATCTGGACAGTCTGAAGGAACAAGCAGTGAAATTGCAGATCCAAGATCATGTGATTTTTACTGGTATGATCGCCCCGAGTGAAACAGCCTTATACTATAAAGCGGCAGATTTCTTTATCTCTGCTTCTACTAGTGAAACCCAAGGCCTGACTTATCTAGAGAGTCTAGCCAGTGGAACGCCTGTCATCGCTCATGGCAATCCTTATCTGGATAATCTGATCAGTGACAAAATGTTTGGAACCCTCTACTATGGAGAGCATGATCTTGCAGGTGCAATCTTGGAGGCCTTGATCGCCACTCCAGATATGGATGAGCAGAAGTTGGCTGACAAGTTGTATGAGATTTCGGCTGAGAATTTTGGGAAACGAGTTCATGAGTTTTATCTCGATGCGATGATTTCAAATAAATTTGAGCAGGAACTACGTGGCGACGAACCCATGACACAGCGATTCTTAAAAACTATTTTGTACCTACCTCAGCAGGCTGTTTCAGCTCCGGTTAAAGAGTCTAAACGAATATTAAAGGCTTCTAAAGAGCAATTGTCTAGCATCCGGGATTACTGGAGAGATTAGTAAAAATAGAGGAGAATAAAAGATGGCAAAAAAATTTATGAGAAGTGGTAGAGATCAAAAAATTGGAGGCGTTTGCGCAGGTGTAGCCCACTATTTTGACATTGACCCTACTATTGTCCGTGTGATTTGGGGCGTTCTTGCCTTTTGTTATGGGGCAGGGGTACTTGCTTACTTGATTTTATGGGTAATTGCACCTGTTTCTAGCGAATATTAAAAGAGAATCAGAATAGAACAAAGAGAAATAAAAAGGAGTCCAGATGGCTTTTGGAGATAATGGAAAACGTAAAAAAACAATGTTTGAAAAAGTAACGCTTTTTGTCGTGCTAATTATGTTGTTTGTAACCCTTGCTGGTATCTTTGCGACAGCGCTTGGAGCTTTTAGCAGATTCTAAGCAAGTTGCTAAGATAGAAACAATAACTAATGACTGGATTTTCCAGTCCTTTTTAAAGTGAGAAGAAAATATGAGTATGTTTTTAGATACAGCCAAGATCAAGGTCAAGGCTGGTAATGGTGGCGATGGTATGGTTGCCTTTCGCCGTGAAAAGTATGTCCCGAATGGCGGTCCTTGGGGTGGTGATGGTGGACGTGGAGGTAACGTCGTTTTCGTTGTAGACGAAGGCTTGCGTACCTTAATGGATTTCCGCTATAATCGTCATTTCAAGGCTGATTCTGGTGAAAAAGGAATGACCAAAGGAATGCACGGACGTGGTGCAGAGGACCTTCGTGTTCGTGTACCACAAGGAACAACTGTACGTGACGCTGAGACAGGAAAAGTGATTACAGACTTGATTGAGCACGGTCAAGAATTTATCGTAGCTCATGGCGGTCGAGGTGGTCGAGGAAACATCCGTTTTGCGACACCAAAAAATCCTGCACCTGAGATTTCTGAGAATGGGGAGCCAGGTCAAGAACGTGAGTTGCAACTGGAATTGAAGATTCTAGCGGATGTCGGCTTGGTCGGTTTCCCATCTGTTGGAAAGTCCACTTTGCTTAGTGTCATTACTTCAGCTAAACCAAAAATCGGCGCCTACCACTTTACGACAATTGTGCCAAATTTAGGTATGGTTCGTACCCAATCAGGTGAATCCTTTGCAGTAGCTGATTTACCAGGTTTGATTGAAGGGGCTAGTCAGGGAGTCGGTCTGGGAACTCAGTTCCTCCGTCACATCGAGCGTACACGTGTCATCCTTCATATTATTGATATGTCAGCTAGCGAAGGCCGTGATCCTTACGAGGACTACCTAGCTATCAATAAAGAATTGGAATCCTACAACCTTCGTCTTATGGAACGTCCACAGATCATCGTTGCCAACAAGATGGACATGCCTGAAAGTCAGGAAAATCTGGAAGCCTTCAAGAAGAAATTGGCAGCAAACTACGACGAGTTTGAGGAACTACCAGCTATCTTCCCTATTTCTGGATTGACCAAGCAAGGCTTGGCTACCCTTTTGGATGCGACAGCTGAGTTGTTAGACAAGACACCAGAATTCCCGATTTATGATGAATCCGATATGGAAGAAGAGGCTTACTATGGCTTTGATGAGGAAGAAAAAGCCTTTGAAATTAGTCGTGATGACGATGCGACATGGGTGCTTTCTGGTGAAAAACTCATGAAACTCTTTAACATGACTAACTTTGACCGTGATGAGTCTGTCATGAAGTTTGCTCGTCAGTTACGTGGTATGGGGGTAGATGAAGCCCTTCGTGCGCGTGGAGCAAAAGATGGAGACTTGGTTCGAATCGGTAAATTTGAGTTTGAATTTGTAGACTAGGAGATTGATATGGGAGATAAACCGATATCATTCCGAGATGCAGATGGAAATTTTGTTTCTGCAGCAGATGTATGGAATGAAAAGAAACTAGAAGAATTGTTTAATCGTCTCAATCCCAAACGTGCTCTTCGATTGGCACGTACAAAGAAAGAAGAAACGCAGTCATAGAAATAAAAATTCCCGTGATCTTTTGATCACGGGATTTGTTTTATTCACTAAAGAAAAATGGTGGCGCAAATTTTTTAAGAATTTCAAAGCAAGTCTGTGCTTCTTCAGCGTTTTCACAGATAAGAAGGCAGACATCATCACCACATACGGTAGCAATGATTTGTTTAAAATTGAGAGCATCAAGAACAGCTCCAAACGATTGGGCAAGGCCTGGCAAGGTTTTGAGGACAACCTGATGCTGGACAGGACGTAGCATGACCAAGCCATCTTCCATATAGTTTTCCAAGCGTTTTTCCCATTTGGAGATGGAACCAGTATTTAAAACATAGTAAGAATGATCTGCTTCGCGAACCTTTGATAGATTCATGGTTTTGATATCGCGTGAGAGAGTGGCCTGTGTGACTTGGATGTCGTTTTCAGCTAGTAAAGCTTGCAACTCTGCCTGTGTATGAATCTTATTTTTAGCTACAAGTGCACGGATGAGTTGGTGTCTATGTTCAGATTTATTCATATGAGGCTGACTCCTTTTATGAGGGGATGGTGATGGAGGATTGTGTGAGATCGACTGTTAAGTGATAGTCTGTATTATCACGGACAGTGATTTCAAAGTCGGTAGTATAGAGAACAAGGCGAAGTGTGTCACCTTTTTTCAGCTTGTAAATCGTAGGTTGTAGGGCAAATTGGATTTCCATCCATTTTTCAGCTTCTATGCTCTCAACAGTTAGTAAATCATTTCGATTTTGTAAATTAAGGTAGCCTTTGGTGATGACACGTTGGGCGCTTGGAGTAAATGGCAGTTCGCAGAGATTTTCTAACATGTGGTAGCGACCGTTGTCAATGGTTCTAGCACTTAAAACAGCTGGATAAGGCTGTAGATATTTCTTTTGTCCAAGTTCTAGCAGTTGAGCAGATAATAAGCCCTTGTTTGTACTTGATTTGACATGAAGTTTCAGCTCCACTCGCCCATTTAAGTGAATGTCTTGACTTACTGGAAGGTCAATGGTGATCTGATTGGCTTTTCCTTGGTAAAGTTCAGTGTTAAAGGTCTGGTAAGTCTTACCATAACGATCAAAATCTTTTTGATCATACTGGTTTTGAATCACTTTTTCTTCAGTTCCAAGTGAGAAAGTATGCAGTTCATCCTGTTTGCCAAAGTTATCAAGATCTTGCCATTTTTGCGGTGCGATATTGTCCTGCCAGATGACAGTCGGAAGTTGATAGCCTGAGTCAAGTCCTAACAATTTCTTACTTAACAAGGCATTCATGGACTCGCGGAAGTCGATCGACTGCCAGTTGTTCATATAGACATGGGCACCATGATGGAAAAAGAGGTGCTTATTGATATGGCTAGGAAGAGCATGAAACATCTGGTAAACATGAAGAGGTTTGACGTTCCAATCCTGGGAACCATGCGTAAAGACGACCTCAGCTTGAACCTTGTGAGCATTGAGCAGATAGTTGCGGTCATGCCAAAACTGATTGTAGTCACCAGTCTTGCGATCGAGTTTCTCTTTAACCTTTTCTAAGTCTGCTTGATGAGCTCCATTACCACGAATATAGTCACCGGCTTGGAGGTTGCGAGAGTAGGTCAGTTCAGCAAGTGAGTCAAAATCTTCACCTGGATAGCCCCCTGGGCTGGTCACTAGACCATTTTCCCGATAGTAGTTGTACCAAGAGGAGATACCTGCTTCAGCGATGATGACTTCTAAGCCATCAACACCAGTGGTGGCGAGACCATTAGACATGGTACCTAGATAGGAAATACCTGTTGTTGCGACTTTGCCGTTTGACCAGTCAGCTTTGACCTCACGATTCCGCGTGTGGTCCGTGAAAGCACGACAACGACCATTAAGCCAATCAATGACATTTTTATAAGCTTCAATCTGCTGGTAGTCCCCATTGGTCATGAGACCTTGGGAATCCTTGGTACCAACACCCGATACATAGAGATTGGCAAATCCACGTGGGAGGAAGTAGTCATTGAGTGTGTATGAGCTATTGATATGAGATAGCTTTTCTTCAGCTTCTGAGACGACTTCTGCTTGACCATGAGGTTCGACTACATTCAGCTTAGGCTCCTCGAGCTCAATGGTGTGGGCAGGTTTGACCTCAAGCTCTCCTTCCATCTTGTAGAGAGCCTTGTCGCTGGCTTTGTCGTTGGTCCCTTGGTGATAAGGGCTTGCAGTCATAAGAGCAGGAACTTGTCCATCATAACAAGGGCGAATAATGCTGACCTTGACTAAATCAGGGAGTCCGTCTTTATCAGTATCCACACGGCTCTCAACATACACGACTTCACGAATGACATCACGAGTAGAGAAGGTTGCCAAGCTCTTACCGTTAAAGTAGTGGTAGTGATTGTCTTCTGAAATGAGTCCGTCACTAACAAGTTGGTCGATGAGCGTATTTCCCTTTTTGGTTCGAGTGTTGAGCAAATGGTAGAGATTTTCAATCAAATCTCCATAAATAATAGGAAAACCAGTTTTTTTACGGAATTGTTCGGCGTCTTCAAAGTCAACAAGATAGTTAAACCCTAAAAGTTGAAAAGCCACAGTATAAAAAATCTCAGGAGTCAGGTCACGATCTGACTGAAAGAAGGCAAGGAGATCAGTCTCCTTGTCAGCTGCTAGGACAGACAAAGGATAGTCGGTATTTTTATAAGTGAAAAAACTCCAGCGAACAAATTGTTCAAGTTGTTTTTTTGATGCTTGCTCTGGTACCAGCTTCAAACCAAGCTGGGATAACTCGCGCAAAACTTGCGAATGAGAAACGTGAAGATAGCTGAATTGATTAAAACGCATGGCGCTCTCCTTTAGAAATATTCTAAATTTAGTATATCAAAAATAAGGTAAAAAAGATATTGTTGACCTGTGATGAAGTCACTTTAAAAGGAATGGTCTCTAGCTTTTCATTCTAGTTTTTAAAATGGTATAATAGTACTATATCTAAAGTAAGGGGGAGAAGAAATGATTGCACAACTCGATACCAAGACTGTTTACAGTTTTATGGAAAGTGTGGTTTCGATTGAAAAATATGTACATACAGCTAAAGAGTATGGCTATTCTCACCTTGCTATCATGGATGTGGATAATCTCTATGGAGCTTATCATTTTCTAGAAGTGACTCGTAAGTATGGTATTCAACCTTTAGTCGGTCTGGAAATGACTTTGGTCAAAAATGAGGAGAATATCTCTCTTCGTTTTCTAGCCCTATCCACTAAAGGTTACCAAGAGTTGATGAAGTTATCCACTTTAAAAATGACAGGACGAAAAAACTGGTCTGACTTCACCAGCCACCTCGAAGATGTTGCCATTATTATTCCTTATTTTGCTGGAATCGAACAATTGGATTTGGGACATGATTATTATATCGGTGTTAGTCCAGATACTCCTCAAGAAGTTTTTACCAGACCCATTCTTCCACTCTATCAAGTCAACTCTTTTGAAAAAGAAGACATACAGGTTTTACAAATCTTATCGGCAATCAAGGATAATATCAGTCTGAGAGAAGTGGATCTGTATTCACAACAGGGAATCTTTCTACCAGCCTCAGATTTAGAAACTCGATTTAAAAATCGCTTCCCTCAGGCACTTGCCACTCTCCAAGGTCTAATAGAGAATGTAAGCTATCAAATTGACCCAAGTTTAAAACTTCCTCGCTTTAATCCTGAAAGACCAGCGGTCGAAGAACTTAGAGAGAGAGCTGAGCAAGGCTTGAGTGACAAGGGGCTAACCGCAGCACTTTATCGAGAGCGACTGAATGAGGAATTAGCTGTGATTCATGATATGGGCTTTGATGACTATTTTCTTGTAGTTTGGGATTTACTCCGTTTTGGACGTTCCCAAGGCTACTATATGGGAATGGGGCGTGGTTCTGCGGTTGGTAGTCTAGTGGCTTACTCACTGGATATTACAGGAATTGACCCGGTTGAGAAGAACTTGATTTTCGAGCGCTTTTTAAATCGTGAGCGTTACACCATGCCCGATATCGATATCGACATTCCTGACCTCTATAGACCAGAGTTCATTCGCTATGTTCGTGATCGGTATGGTAGTCAACACGTGGCGCAGATTGTCACTTATTCGACCTTTGGGGCAAAACAAGCAATTCGTGATGTTTTCAAACGCTATGGTGTTCCAGAGTACGAATTAACCAATATTACGAAAAAAATCAGTTTTCGAGATACGCTAACCACGGCCTATGAAAAGAATTTACAGTTTAGGCAGGTCATCAATAGTAAAATGGAATACCAAAAAGCTTTTGAGATTGCTCAAAAGATTGAAGGGTATCCTCGTCAGACCTCTATCCATGCGGCTGGTGTCGTTATGAGTGACCAAGACTTGACGGACTATATTCCTCTAAAATACGGTGAAGATATGCTGATCACCCAGTATGATGCTCATGGTGTTGAAGCCAATGGACTTCTAAAAATGGATTTCCTTGGTTTACGTAACTTGACTTTTGTCCAAAAAATGCAGGAATTACTGTCAGAGTCAGAAGGTATTCATCTGAAAATAGAGGATATTGATCTGGAAGACAAAGCAACTCTGGCCCTTTTTGCTGCTGGAAATACTAAGGGAATTTTCCAATTTGAACAACCTGGTGCTATTCGACTCTTGAAACGAGTTCAGCCGCAAGTTTTCGAAGAAGTGGTAGCAACGACATCCCTCAACAGACCAGGTGCTAGTGATTATATTGATAACTTTGTCGCTCGTAAGCATGGCAAAGAAAAGGTGACGGTGCTAGATCCTGCCTTGGAGGACATCCTGTCATCAACCTATGGTATTATGCTCTATCAAGAGCAGGTCATGCAGGTAGCTCAGCGTTTTGGAGGTTTCAGTCTCGGTAAAGCTGACATTCTCAGACGGGCCATGGGTAAGAAAAATGCTAAAGAGATGCATTTAATGAAGGAAGATTTTATCACAGGAGCTATGAAACTGGGGCATTCAGAAGAAAAGGCCAACCAAGTTTTTGCAGTGATGGAAAAGTTTGCGGGCTATGGATTTAACAGATCCCACGCCTATGCCTACTCAGCACTGGCTTTCCAGCTAGCTTATTTCAAGACGCACTATCCTGCTATTTTCTTTCAAGTCATGTTGAATTATTCAAGCAGTGAGTATATTGTCGATGCTCTGCAGATGGGATTTCAAGTAGCTCCCTTAGCAATCAATAGCATTCCCTATCATGATAAGATTGCCCAGAAGAAAATCTATCTTGGTCTAAAAGCCATTAAAGGGATGCCAAGAGATTTTTCTTACTGGATTATCGAAAATCGTCCTTTCTCAAGTGTTGAAGATTTCGTCACACGTCTTCCCAAGAATTACAAGAAACTTTCGCTTTTGACACCTTTGGTTGAACTAGGGCTTTTTGATGAATTTGACAAGAATCGTCAGAAAATCCTAGTGAACCTACCAAACTTATTTGTTTTTGTTGAGGAGTTAGGTGGACTCTTTGCGGATACAAATTATAGTTGGACTGAAGCTGATGATTTTACTGAGGCAGAGAAATTTTACAAGGAACAGGAACTGATCGGCGTAGGTATCAGTGCCCATCCTCTCCAAACTCTTGCCAAACAAGCCCTATATCCGACAACCCCGATCGCTAATCTAACCGAGGGGGCTCAAGCCACTCTTCTAGTTGAAGTGCAAAAGATTAAAGTGATTCGGACCAAGAAAGGCGAGAGTATGGCCTTTCTACAGGTTCATGATAGTAAGTCTCGGATGGATGTGACCGTATTTTCAGACCAATATAGAAAATTTGCTTCCATTTTATCCGAAGGGAAATTTTACTATATCAATGGTAAAGTTCAATCTCGAGATGGTCGTCTGCAAATGATTGCACTAGATTTGAAGGAAGCAGTAGCGGAACGATTCTGGATTCAAGTTAGAAATCATGAATACGATAAAGAGATTTCAAATATCTTGGAACAATATAAAGGCTCTATTCCTGTTATTATCAGGTATGTAGAGGAAGAAAAAACAATTGTTTCCTCCTGTCATTTTGTAAAAAAAGACCCTGCTTTACAGGAAAAATTAGAGGGAATTGCTATGAAAACGATTTATCGCTAAAAATACGAAAAATAGAAGAATTTTCAAATGAAATGTGGTATAATCAATAGGAATGTTAAAAGAAAAAGGAGCAAAACCAAATGAAACGTATTGCTGTTTTGACTAGCGGTGGAGACGCCCCTGGTATGAACGCTGCCATCCGTGCAGTAGTTCGTCAAGCAATCTCAGAAGGAATGGAAGTCTTTGGTATCTATGATGGATACGCAGGGATGGTTGCCGGTGAAATCTATCCACTTGATGCTGCTTCAGTTGGAGACATCATTTCACGTGGTGGTACTTTCCTTCACTCTGCTCGTTACCCTGAGTTTGCACAACTTGAAGGTCAACTTAAAGGGATTGAGCAGTTGAAAAAACACGGGATCGAAGGTGTTGTTGTAATCGGTGGTGACGGTTCTTATCACGGAGCTATGCGCTTGACTGAGCATGGATTCCCAGCTATCGGTCTGCCTGGCACAATTGATAACGACATCGTAGGTACTGATTTCACAATTGGATTTGATACTGCAGTTACTACTGCAATGGATGCGATTGATAAGATTCGTGATACATCATCAAGTCACCGTCGTACTTTCGTTGTGGAAGTAATGGGACGTAATGCTGGTGATATCGCTCTTTGGGCTGGTATCGCAACTGGTGCTGACGAAATTATAATTCCTGAAGAAGGCTTCAAGATGGAAGATATCGTAGCTAGTATTAAAGCTGGTTATGAGCACGGTAAAAAACACAACATTATCGTTTTGGCAGAAGGTGTCATGTCAGCAGCTGAATTTGGTCAAAAACTAAAAGAAGCAGGAGACACAAGCGACCTTCGTGTAACAGAACTTGGTCACATCCAACGTGGTGGATCACCAACCGCTCGTGACCGCGTCTTGGCATCACGTATGGGTGCACACGCTGTTAAACTCCTCAAACAAGGAATCGGTGGTGTCGCTGTTGGTATCCGTAACGAAAAAATGGTTGAGAATCCAATTCTTGGTACAGCAGAAGAGGGAGCATTGTTTAGCTTAACAGCTGATGGTAAGATCGTTGTTAACAACCCTCATAAAGCTGATATTGAACTTTCTGCTTTGAACAAGAGCTTGTCCTAATCAACTTTCATTAATTTGGTAACATGACCATAAAAGGTCGAATTATATAAAGGAGTCACAAAAATCATGAACAAACGTGTAAAAATCGTTGCAACTTTGGGTCCTGCGGTAGAAATCCGTGGTGGTAAAAAATTCGGTGATGACGGATATTGGGGAGAAAAACTTGACGTTGAAGCTTCAGCTCAAAATATTGCGAAATTGATTGAAGCAGGAGCAAACACTTTCCGTTTCAACTTCTCACACGGTGACCACCAAGAACAAGGTGAGCGTATGGCAACTGTTAAACTTGCTGAAAAACTTGCAGGTAAAAAAGTTGGTTTCCTTCTTGATACTAAAGGACCTGAAATCCGTACTGAATTGTTTGAAGGTGACGCAAAAGAATACTCATACAAAACTGGTGAAAAAATCCGTGTTGCAACTAAACAAGGAATCAAATCAACTCGCGATGTGATTGCTTTGAACGTTGCTGGTGCTCTTGACATCTACGATGATGTTGAAGTTGGGCGCCAAGTATTGGTTGACGATGGTAAACTTGGTCTTCGTGTTGTTGCTAAAGACGATGCAACTCGTGAATTTGAAGTTGAAGTTGAAAACGACGGAATTATCGCTAAACAAAAAGGTGTAAACATCCCTAACACTAAAATTCCTTTCCCAGCTCTTGCTGAACGTGATAACGATGATATCCGTTTCGGTTTGGAACAAGGTATCAACTTTATTGCAATTTCATTTGTACGTACTGCTAAAGACGTGAATGAAGTTCGTGCAATCTGTGAAGAAACTGGAAACGGACATGTTCAATTGTTCGCTAAAATCGAAAACCAACAAGGTATCGACAACTTGGATGAAATCATCGAAGCTGCTGACGGTATCATGATTGCTCGTGGTGACATGGGTATCGAAGTACCATTCGAAATGGTTCCAGTTTACCAAAAAATGATCATCACTAAAGTCAATGCAGCTGGTAAAGTTGTTATCACAGCAACAAACATGCTTGAAACAATGACTGAAAAACCACGTGCAACTCGTTCAGAGGTATCAGACGTATTTAACGCTGTTATTGACGGAACTGACGCAACAATGCTTTCAGGTGAATCTGCAAACGGTAAATACCCACTTGAATCTGTTCGTACAATGGCAACAATTGACAAGAATGCTCAAACCCTATTGAAAGAATACGGTCGCTTGTCGTTTGTTAACTTGGCACGTAATTCTAAGACTGAGGTTATGGCTTCAGCTGTTAAGGATGCGACAAACTCTATGAATATCAAGTTGGTGGTTACTCTTACTAAGACAGGTCACACTGCTCGTTTGATTTCTAAATACCGTCCAGATGCTGATATCTTGGCAATCACTTTCGATGAATTAACTCAACGTGGATTGATGTTGAACTGGGGTGTTATCCCAGTAACAACTGAACGTCCATCAAACACTGATGATATGTTCGAACTTGCCGAAAAGATTGCAGTAGAACAAGGTTTGGTAGAATCTGGTGATGATATGATTATCGTTGCAGGTGTACCGCTTGGAGAAGCTGTCCGTACAAACACAATGCGTATCCGTACAGTACGTTAATCTAAACTTTTAAAAGCCTATCATACCAAGCTTTTGTGCTTGTATGATGGGTCTTTTTTCTATTTTAGAAGATAAAAAGAGGGAGATTTTTATTAAACAGAAATGGGAAAAATAGGAGAACTATGGTATAATAGAATGTAGAGACCTTTTTAGTAAATTTTGAAAGAGTATAACATGAGAAAAATTGTCATCAATGGTGGACATCCATTGCAAGGTGAGATCACCATTAGCGGTGCTAAGAATAGTGTTGTAGCATTAATCCCTGCTATTATACTGGCAGATGATATTGTCACTTTGGATTGTGTCCCAGATATTTCAGACGTTGCTAGTCTTGTCGAAATTATGGAAATCATGGGAGCGAAAGTAAAACGCTACGATGATGTTTTGGAGATTGATCCTAGGGGTGTTCAGAATATTCCAATGCCTTATGGTAAGATCAATAGCCTTCGTGCATCTTATTATTTCTATGGAAGTCTTTTAGGTCGTTTTGGTGAAGCTACGGTTGGACTTCCTGGCGGATGTGATCTTGGTCCTCGGCCGATTGACCTTCACCTAAAAGCCTTTGAAGCCATGGGTGCTAAGGTGAGCTATGAGGGAGACAATATGAATTTGTCTGCTCAGGGTAAGGGACTTCACGGTGCAAGTATCTACATGGATACCGTCAGCGTTGGTGCAACGATTAATACCATGATTGCGGCTGTTAAGGCTAAGGGACGTACTGTCATTGAAAATGCAGCTCGTGAACCAGAAATCATCGATGTAGCTACACTTTTGAACAACATGGGGGCCCACATTCGTGGTGCGGGGACTGATATTATCATTATTGATGGTGTCGAGAAACTTCATGGAACGCGCCACCAAGTCATTCCAGACCGTATTGAAGCCGGAACCTATATATCACTTGCTGCAGCGGTTGGTAAAGGAATCCGTATTAACAACGTCCTCTATGAACACTTAGAAGGCTTTATCGCCAAACTAGAAGAAATGGGCGTTCGTATGACGGTCTCTGAGGATAGTATCTTCGTTGAAGAACAGTCTGATTTGAAGGCCATCAATATTAAAACTGCCCCCTATCCAGGATTTGCAACGGATTTGCAACAGCCAATCACACCACTTTTACTAACTGCTCAAGGTCGTGGTACTATTATTGATACCATTTACGAAAAACGTGTCAATCATGTCTTTGAATTAGCAAAAATGGATGCAGATATTGCGACTACAAATGACCATATTTTCTACACTGGTGGGCGTGTTCTACATGGTGCCAAGGTGAAAGCGACAGATCTTCGTGCAGGTGCCGCACTTGTCATCGCTGGTTTGATGGCTCAAGGCCAGACTGAAATTACAAATATTGAGTTTATCCTTCGTGGCTACTCAGATATTATTGAAAAATTACGTAGTCTTGGAGCAGATATTACACTCGTCGAAGACTAAGCCGTTGAGGTGATTATGAATATTTGGACCAAATTAGCAATGTTTTCTTTCTTTGAAACGGAACGCTTGTATTTGCGTCCTTTCTTTTTTAGTGACAGTCAAGCGTTTTACGATATTGCTTCAAATCCGGAAAATCTGCAGTTTATTTTTCCCAGTCAAGCAAGTTTGGAAGAAAGTCAGTACGCACTTGCTAACTATTTTATGAAGAATCCTCTAGGTGTTTGGGCAATTTGTCTCCAAGGAAATCAGGAAATGATTGGCTCCATTAAATTTGAAAAGATTGATGAAATCAAAAAAGAAGCAGAAATTGGTTACTTCTTAAAAAAAGATTCTTGGTCACAAGGTTTTATGACAGAAGTAGTTAGTAAGCTTTGTCAGCTTTCATTTGAAGAATTTGGTTTAAAACAATTATCCATCATCACTCATCTGGAGAATCAAGCTAGTCAGAAAGTTGCCTTGAAAGCAGGTTTTAGTCTCTTTCGCCAATTCAAGGGGAGCGATCGCTATACACGTAAAATGAGAGACTACCTTGAATTTCGATACGTTAAAGGAGAATTCAGTGAGTAAACACCAAGAAATCTTAAGTTATCTGGAAGAGTTACCAATAGGAAAACGTGTCAGCGTTCGTAGTATTTCCAATCACTTGGGTGTCAGTGATGGAACGGCTTATCGTGCCATTAAAGAGGCTGAAAATCGTGGAATTGTAGAAACTCGACCTCGTAGTGGAACCATTCGTGTCAAATCTCAGAAAGTGGCTATTGAAAAACTGACCTATGCAGAGATTGCAGAAGTCACCTCCTCTGAAGTTTTAGCTGGTCAGGAAGGGCTGGAGAGAGAGTTTAGCAAATTCTCCATTGGGGCCATGACCGAGCAGAATATTTTGTCCTATCTGAATGATGGTGGTTTGTTAATCGTAGGTGACCGTACTCGTATTCAACTTTTAGCTCTGGAAAATGAAAATGCGGTCCTTGTAACGGGTGGTTTTCATGTGCACGAGGATGTACTGGAACTTGCCAATCAGAAAGGAATTCCTGTTTTACGAAGCAAGCATGATACTTTTACAGTAGCGACCATGATCAACAGAGCTCTCTCAAATGTTCAAATCAAAACCGATATTCTGACAGTTGAAAAGCTCTATCGTCCTAGCCATGAGTATGGTTTTTTGAGAGAAACAGACACAGTGAAAGATTATCTAGACTTGGTACGCAAGAATCGAAGTAGTCGTTTCCCAGTCATTAACCAACATCAAGTGGTTGTTGGAGTTGTTACCATGCGAGATGCAGGGGACAAATCCCCTAGCACGACGATTGATAAGGTGATGACGCGCAGCATTTTCGTGACAGGATTAGCGACCAATATTGCCAATGTCAGTCAACGGATGATAGCAGAAGACTTTGAGATGGTTCCGGTAGTGAGAAGCAATCAAACTTTGCTCGGAGTTGTAACGAGACGTGATGTCATGGATAAGATGAGCCGCTCTCAGGTTTCGGCTTTGCCGACTTTTTCAGAGCAAATCGGTCAAAAGTTGTCTTATCATCACGACGAAGTTGTGATTACAGTTGAGCCCTTTATGCTTGAGAAAAACGGGGTTTTAGCAAATGGTGTTCTTGCTGAAATTTTAACTCATATGACACAGGATTTGGTGGCAAATAGCAGACGCAATCTCATCATCGAGCAGATGCTAATTTACTTCTTGCAAGCTGTTCAGATAGATGATACTTTGCGGATTCAGGCACGCATTATTCACCACACGAGACGCTCAGCCATTATTGATTATGATATTTATCATGGTCATCAGATTGTATCAAAAGCAAATGTTACAGTTAAAATCAATTAGAATCTAGGAGAAAAAATGATAACTTTAAAATCAGCACGTGAAATCGAAGCCATGGACAAGGCTGGTGATTTCCTAGCAAGTATCCATATCGGCTTACGTGATTTGATTAAGCCAGGCGTGGATATGTGGGAAGTTGAAGAGTATGTTCGTCGACGTTGTAAAGAGGAAAATTTCCTTCCTCTACAGATTGGCGTGGATGGGGCAGTCATGGATTACCCCTATGCCACTTGTTGCTCTCTTAACGACGAAGTAGCTCACGCTTTTCCACGTCATTACATCTTGAAAGATGGGGACTTGCTCAAGGTTGATATGGTTCTAGGCGGTCCGATTTCCAAATCAGACCTCAATGTATCTAAACTCAACTTCAATAATGTTGAGCAAGTGAAAAAATACACCCAAAATTATACTGGTGGTTTAGCTGACTCATGTTGGGCTTATGCGGTTGGTACACCGTCTGAAGAAGTGAAAAACCTGATGGACGTGACCAAGGAAGCTATGTATATAGGGATTGAGCAAGCCGTCGTTGGAAACCGTATTGGCGATATCGGTGCGGCCATTCAAGAATACGCTGAAAGTCGCGGTTACGGTGTCGTACGTGATTTGGTTGGTCACGGTGTCGGTCCAACTATGCACGAAGAGCCAATGGTTCCTAACTACGGTGTAGCAGGTCGGGGACTCCGTCTCCGTGAAGGAATGGTACTAACCATTGAACCCATGATTAATACTGGTGACTGGGAAATCGATACAGATATGAAGACTGGCTGGGCTCATAAGACCATTGATGGTGGTCTATCGTGCCAATATGAACACCAGTTCGTGATTACCAAAGACGGCCCTGTTATCCTGACTAGTCAAGGTGAAGAAGGAACTTATTAAAAATGAAGGGAGCTTGTACCGCCCTCAAAAAGTTAGACAGAAAAAATCAGCTCTTTGTCAACTGTAGTGGGTTGAAGTCAGCTAAGATCGAGAAAGGACGAATTTCGTCCTTTCTTTTTTGATGTTGAGAGCGATGAAAATCCGTTTTTTGAAGTTTTCAAAGTTCCGAAAACCAAAGGCATTTCGTTTGATAAGTTTGATGAGATTATTAGTCGCTTTTCATTATAGATCTTATGGGACTTTTTTGTACAAGGTTTCTAAATAAACTGATTAAATTCCTATTTTTCCCTATCATTGTCCCTGTTTTTTCTGGAGTTTTGGGGATATAATAGACCTATCAAATCAAAGAATGGAGGAAGGCAATGGACAATGTATTCTTTTTTATCAGTGTTTTTCTTGCTGGAATTCTTTCCTTCTTTTCTCCTTGTATTTTACCCTTGTTACCTGTATATGCAGGGGTCTTGTTGGATGACAAAGATGGTGCTCAGGCTTCTAGCGAAAAATTTTCAATCTCAGTCGTTAGTCTATTGCGAACTTTGGCCTTTATAGCAGGGATATCCTTTATCTTTATCTTACTGGGTTATGGAGCTGGTTTTTTAGGCAATTTGCTGTATGCTCCCTGGTTTCAGTATGTGACGGGTGCAGTTATCATTCTCTTGGGCTTGCACCAGATGGATGTTTTACATTTGCAGGGACTCTACAAGGAAAGAAGGCTACAATTAAAGAGACAGGGTCAAAATGCTAACGGCTATAGTCAGGCATTTTTACTGGGGTTGACCTTTAGTTTTGCTTGGACACCGTGTGTAGGGCCGGTTTTGGGCTCTGTTTTGGCTTTGGCGGCTTCAGGTGGTTCAGGAGCTTGGCAGGGAGCTGGTCTCATGTTGGTCTATACGCTAGGTTTGGCGCTACCATTTTTGATTCTAGCTCTTGCATCCAGCTATGTTTTGAAACATTTCCGAAAACTCCATCCTTACCTCGGAACTCTCAAAAAAGTGGGTGGTTTCCTCATTATCCTGATGGGAATCTTGGTGTTTTTGGGAAATGCTTCCATTTTGACTACATTATTTGAATAGAGAGGAAAAAGAAATGAAAAAATGGCAAACATGTCTCCTTGGAGTAGGCTCAATCTGTTGCTTGGCAGCCTGTTCGGCTAAAAACATGTCAGACGAGTCTACTATGAAGGAGCAAACAAAAACTGAACAAGTTAGTTCACAAACTGCGACTAAAGGTCAGGAAGTCGCTGATTTTGAACTAACAGGTGTAGATGGCAAGACCTATCGCTTGTCTGACTACAAGGGCAAGAAAGTCTATCTCAAATTCTGGGCTTCTTGGTGTTCCATCTGTTTAGCCAGTCTTCCAGATACGGATGAAATTGCTAAAGAAGCTGGTGATGACTATGTGGTCTTGACAGTGGTGTCTACTGGCCACAAGGGGGAGCAAGCGGAAGCAGACTTTAAAAACTGGTACAAGGGCTTAGATTATAAAAATTTCCCAGTTCTAATTGATCCATCAGGTAAACTCTTGGAAAGTTATGGTGTCCGTTCTTACCCGACTCAAGCCTTTATAGACAAGGAAGGCAAGCTGGTCAAAACGCAACCAGGTTTTATGGATAAGGATATGATTTTAAAAGAATTGAAAGAAATGGGGTAGAGAAAGGCTATGAATGATAAAGTAAAATTTTTTGTCTTTGCAGGGGCCATTCTCCTAGCCATAACCGGTTTCTATTTTCTATTAATGCGAAATGCAGGGCAGACAGATAGCTCGCAAATTGAGAAAGCATCCGTTAGTCAAGGAGGAAAAACAGTGAAAAAAACAGAAGTGAGTAAAGATGCAGACTTGCACGAAATTTATTTAGCTGGGGGATGTTTCTGGGGAGTGGAGGAATACTTCTCACGCGTTTCCGGAGTGACAGATGCCGTTTCAGGCTATGCAAATGGTAGAGGGGAAACAACTAAGTACGAATTGATTAATCAAACAGGCCATGCAGAGACTGTCCATGTTACTTATGATGCTAATCAAATTTCCCTCAAGGAAATCCTGCTTCATTACTTCCGCATTATCAATCCAACCAGCAAAAATAAACAAGGGAATGATGTGGGGACCCAGTATCGTACCGGTGTCTATTACACAGATGACCAGGATTTGGAAGTAATTAACCAAGTCTTTGATGAGGTGGCTAAGAAATACGATCAACCTTTGGCAGTTGAAAAGGAAAACTTGAAGAATTTTGTGGTGGCGGAGGATTATCACCAAGACTATCTCAAGAAAAATCCAAATGGCTATTGTCATATCAATGTCAATCAAGCTGCCTACCCCGTCATCGATGCCAGTAAATATCCTAAACCAAGTGATGAGGAATTGAAAAAGACCTTGTCACCTGAGGAGTATGCAGTTACCCAGAAAAATCAAACAGAACGAGCTTTTTCAAACCGCTATTGGGATAAATTTGAATCTGGTATCTATGTAGATGTCGCTACTGGCGAACCTCTCTTTTCATCAAAGGACAAGTTTGAGTCTGGTTGTGGATGGCCTAGTTTCACCCAACCCATCAGCCCAGATGTTGCCACCTACAAGGAAGATAAGTCTTACAATATGACGCGCATGGAAGTGCGAAGCCGAGTTGGAAATTCTCACCTTGGCCATGTCTTTACAGATGGACCTCAGGACAAGGGGGGCTTGCGTTACTGTATCAATAGTCTTTCTATCCGCTTTATTCCCAAAGACCAAATGGCAGAAAAAGGCTACGCTTATTTACTAGATTATGTAGATTAAGAAGTCTTTCCTAAGCAGTTAGAGGAGAATTTTGCTATACTGATACTAGTAAGTGACAAAGGAGCAGAGTATGACCTACACAATCTTAATCGTAGAAGATGAGTATCTGGTAAGACAAGGCTTGACCAAGCTGGTCAATGTAGCAGCCTACGATATGGAAATCATCGGTCAGGCTGAAAATGGAAGACAGGCTTGGGATTTGATTCAAAAGCAGGTGCCAGATATCATTTTAACCGATATCAACATGCCTCAGCTAAATGGCATCCAGTTGGCCAGTCTGGTCCGAGAAACCTATCCTCAGGTTCACCTAGTTTTTTTGACAGGTTACGATGATTTTGATTATGCCTTGTCTGCCGTCAAACTCGGTGTAGATGACTACTTGCTCAAACCCTTTTCTCGTCAGGATATTGAGGAAATGTTGGAGAAAATCAAGCAAAAACTAGACAAGGAAGAAAAAGAAGAGCAGTTACAAGATTTATTAACCGATAAGTTTGAGGGAAATATTGCTCAGAAAATCCAGTCCCATCTAGCTGACAGTCAGTTTAGTTTGAAGTCTTTGGCCAGTGACCTAGGTTTTAGTCCGACTTATTTGAGTTCCTTAATTAAGAAAGAGTTGGGCCTGCCTTTTCAGGATTACCTGGTGAGAGAGCGTGTTAAACAAGCCAAGCTCTTGCTTCTGACCACAGATTTAAAGATTTATGAGATCGCAGAGAAGGTTGGTTTTGAAGATATGAACTACTTTACCCAACGCTTTAAACAGATTGCAGGTGTGACACCTCGTCAGTTTAAGAAGGGAGAAGGTCGATGAAGCGTTCTTCTCTCCTAGTAAGAATGGTTATTTCCATCTTTCTGGTCTTTCTCATTCTCCTAGCTCTGGTTGGGACTTTCTACTATCAATCTAGTTCAGCAGCCATTGAGACCACTATTGAGGGCAATAGCCAAACGACCATTAGCCAAACTAGCCGCTTTATTCAGTCTTATATCAAAAAATTAGAAACCACCTCGACCAGTTTGACCCAGCAGAAGGATGTCCTAGCCTATGCTGAGAATCCTAACCAAGACCAAGTCAAGGGAATCCGAGATCTGTTTTTGACGATCTTAAAGGCAGACCAGGACTTGAAAACGGTGGTACTGGTCACCAAATCCGGTCAGGTTATTTCTACAGATGACAGTGTGCAGATGAAAACTTCCTCAGATATGATGGCTGAAGATTGGTATCAGAAGGCCATTCATCAGGGGGCTAAGCCAGTTTTGACCCCAGCTCGTAAATCGGATAGTCAGTGGGTTATTTCTGTCACTCAGGAACTTCTCGATGCAAAGGGAGCCAATCTTGGTGTGCTTCGATTAGATATTTCCTACGAAACTCTGGAAGCCTATCTCAACCAACTCCAGTTGGGCCAGCATGGCTTTGCCTTTATCATCAATGAAAATCATGAATTTGTCTACCATCCTAAACGTACTGTCTATAGCTCAGCGAGTGAAATGGAGGCCATGAAACCCTACATTGAGACGGGGCAGGGCTATACGCTGGATCACCAATCCTACGTCAGTCAGGAACAGATTGTAGGAACTGATTGGACGGTTATAGGCGTGTCTTCGTTGGAGAAGTTAGACCAGGTTCGGAGTCAACTCATGTGGACCTTGCTTGGTGCTAGTGCCTTATCTCTTCTTGCCTGTCTCTGCTTGGTGTGGTTCAGTCTCAAACGCTGGATTGCCCCTTTGAAGGATCTGAGAGAAACCATGCTGGAAATTGCTTCTGGTACACAAAATCTTCGTGCTAAGGAAGCTGGTGCCTATGAACTGAGAGAAGTGACTCGCCAGTTCAATGCCATGCTGGATCAAATTGACCAGTTGATGGCAGATGTGCGCAGGCAGGAAGAAGCGACTCGGCAGTATGAACTTCAAGCATTGTCGAGTCAGATTAATCCTCATTTCCTCTACAATACTTTGGACACTATCATCTGGATGGCTGAATTTCAGGATAGTCAGCGAGTGGTTCAGGTGACCAAGTCCTTGGCAACCTATTTCCGCTTGGCGCTCAATCAAGGCAAGGATTTGATTTCTCTTTCTGATGAAATCAATCATGTCCGCCAGTACCTCTTTATCCAGAAACAACGCTATGGTGATAAGCTGGAGTATGAGATTGATGAAGATTCTGCTTTTTGTAACCTAGTCTTGCCCAAGTTGGTGCTGCAACCTCTTGTAGAAAATGCTCTTTACCATGGCATCAAGGAGAAGGAAGGTCAGGGCCATATTAAAGTTTCTGTTCAGAAAAAGGATACAGGGCTTATCATCCGCATTGAGGATGATGGCGTTGGCTTCCAAGCTGCTGGCGACAGTAGTCAGAGTAACCTCAAACGTGGGGGAGTTGGCCTTCAAAATGTCGACCAACGACTCAAACTTCATTTTGGAGAAAATTACCAGATGAAGATTGATTCTGCACCCGAAAAAGGAACGACGGTTGAAATATACATCAATAAAATAGAAACAAGTTAGCTCCCAGTCAATTCTGGGAGTTTTGCTTTTTAAAATCAGAATGATTAGTTGGCCTTGATAAAATCAGTAAAAAAAGATATGATAGATAGTGACAAAAGAGGTATCAAGTATGAAGGAAAAAGACATTCAAAGAGCAACAAGCCAGATTGTTGAAGATGTTTTGGAGAAGGCTGGATTGTGTGAAGGAAGCCTCTTTGTCCTAGGTCTATCCTCTAGCGAAGTTTTAGGTGGCCATATTGGCAAGGAATCCAGCCAAGAAATTGGGGAAATCATTGTGAAGACCATCCTAGATATCCTAGAGGAAAAAGGAATTCATCTAGCTGTTCAAGGTTGTGAACATGTCAATCGTGCCCTCGTTGTTGAACGCCAGGTGGCAGAGCAGTTTGGTCTGGAAATCGTCAGTGTACTACCTACTCTTCATGCGGGAGGTTCGGGTCAGTTGGCGGCCTTCAAGTTTATGCAGGACCCTGTTGAAGTGGAGTTCATTAAGGCTCATGCTGGATTGGATATCGGAGATACCGCAATTGGCATGCATGTCAAGCATGTTCAGGTTCCGATTCGTCCCGTACTGCGTGAGATTGGGCATGCCCATGTAACGGCTCTAGCTAGTCGTCCCAAACTCATCGGAGGTGCGCGTGCACAGTATCCTGAAGACTTCATAAGAAAGTCATAAGTGGGCTGAAAGTTATCGTAAGTTAGAGATATTTCAAGTATGTAGAGGTATAAGGTTGGAAAATTGTGTTTATATTATTTCAGGTCCCCCAGGCGTTGGAAAGAGCACCGTCAGCAAAGAGTTGGCCTATTCTTTTGACAAAAGTGCAGTTATAGAGGGCGACATGATTTACTTAATGATTAAAGGAGGTCTCGTAGCTCCTTGGGAAGATGATGGATTTTACATGGATTTATTCTGGGATAATATCATCAGTCTGACCAATAATTTCTTGGATCGTGGCATTACTGTCGTGATAGAGTATGTCATATTTGAAGAGCAACTGAAGAAAATTGCAGCCCTCTTAAAAGAAAAACGAATTAAGCTAAAATATTGTGTTCTAATGGCTCAAGAAGAAACCTTGAAAGAGAGGGATTCTTCTCGAAAAGAAATTGAGAGAACAGGCGATTTATCAATCCAAGCAAGAAATGAGTTTCTAGCTAAAAATAGTGAGAAACATCATTTTCTATTCACGGATGATTTAGATGTCAAGGAAACGGTAAATATCATTAAAGCTTCAAATCAATTTTTAATTTCTGAACAGTAAAAGACAGAGAGAGTGAGGGTATAGCAACCAAGACTCTCCCTGTTTTTTTGTTGACTTCTTGCACAAAGTGCTCCAATCAAGGGCATCTTTTACTAGAAGAACTAGTGCCATCTGATGGAGAATTGCCAAAAGTAGAAAAAACCAATTTAGAGAAGAATTTTCGTTATGGAAATCAGTAAACAAAGCTGGATTTAGCTGTTCTAGGTCTGCCTTTTTGTGCTATACTTAAGATATGCATAGAAAAACAGTGATTGATTTTAGGGCTTTGGGTGAGAGATACACCTTTACCCAGTCCATCAGAGAGTTAAAAACGAGAGATTTATCAGAAGTGGCAGACTTGCTGGCACAAGTGGAAAGCTACCAAGAGCATGGAACGGATACCGTAGAAACATTGGATGAGAGGGATTTTAACTAGCATAACAGGGTCTAAACTAGGACGACCTTTATCTTCAGAATAAGTATCTGCGACTAAGTCATAGATGAAGGAAAAATCGATCACTTGCTCAACCTGACGAAGAAAATGGGCTTGCGAAACGAGTTCATCTAGCGTGTAAAAACCAACTTGATTGCGGTTATATTAGAGATTTTCTTTGTGAAACATAGGGAACACCTCACAACTTTTCTTACCTCTATTATACGACTTTACACAAAGAAAAGCCCTTAGAAATTTGTAGTCTAAGGACTTTGTCTTCAATCTGAGGAGCTTAGCTCCTTTTTTTGTGTTAAATTTAGTCAAAATAAATAAGCGTAGCAGACTTCTTACAAATTTTTTCTTTTGTAGTAAAATAAGATTAGAATTTTGTGAAAGTAGGTAATTCGTTGGAGTCGATTATATTTCTAGTATCCGTTTTTTTAGCAGGAATCCTGTCCTTCTTTTCACCTTGCATCTTCCCTTTGCTACCTGTCTATGCTGGTATTCTGCTAGATGATCAGGGAAATTCAAAAAGTTTTCGCTTTTTTGGAAGAGACGTTGCATGGTCGGGTTTAATTCGGACCTTGTTCTTTATTGCTGGAATCTCCCTCATTTTCTTTATTTTGGGATTTGGAGCTGGATTCCTAGGGCACATGCTCTATGCAGACTGGTTTCGTTATGCTATGGGGACAGTCATTATCCTTTTAGGCCTTCACCAGATGGAGATCTTGCATTTCAATAAACTGGAAGTTCAAAAGACAGTCACCTTCAAACAA
The DNA here is from genome assembly GCA_905221335.1 of bacterium. GTDB lineage: Bacteria > Bacillota > Bacilli > Lactobacillales > Streptococcaceae > Streptococcus. The sequence continues at coordinate 716,299 of CAJNCT010000001.1, read as the reverse complement.
TCAAAGTCTAATCACTATCTGTCAGCCTTTTTGCTTGGGATAACCTTTAGTTTTGGTTGGACCCCTTGTATCGGACCAGTTTTGAGTTCGGTCTTGGCTCTTGCAGCTTCAGGAGGGAATGGTGCTTGGCAAGGAGCCATACTAACCTTAGTGTACACATTGGGGATGGCACTTCCTTTCCTTGTTTTGGCCTTAGCTTCGGGCTGGATTATGCCCTATTTTAGTAAATTAAAACCCCATATGATCCTACTAAAGAAAATCGGGGGAGCCTTGATTATTTTGATGGGATCATTATTAATGCTAGGGCAGTTAAATGCCTTGTCAGGAATTCTTGGATAAAAGGAGAAAAAGATGAAAAAAGTTATTTTTGCAGGATTGAGTATTATGTCTCTATTTCTATTGATTGCCTGTTGTGGTGAAAAAGAAACCAAACAAACGGAAAGTCCTAAACAGTCTACTGTACAGCAAATCGCAGTCGGTAAGGATGCGCCAGACTTCACTTTGCAGTCTATGGATGGTAAAGAAGTGAAGTTATCGGACTACAAAGGGAAAAAGGTCTATTTAAAATTCTGGGCTTCTTGGTGTGGACCATGTAAAAAAAGCATGCCTGAGTTGATGGAACTAGCTGCTAAACAAGATCGAGACTTTGAAATCTTGAGTGTCATTGCACCAGGTCTACAAGGTGAAAAAACAGTTCAAGAGTTTCCAAAATGGTACCAAGAACAAGGCTACAAGGATATCCCAGTTCTATATGATACCCAAGCAACTACCTTCCAAGCCTACCAAATTCGTAGTATTCCAACGGAATACTTGATTGACAGCCAAGGTAAAATTGGAAAAATCCAATTTGGTGCTATTAGCAATGCTGATGCAGAAGCGGCTTTTAAAGAGATGAAATAAAAAAATCGCGAAAAATCGCGATTTTTTTATAGTTTTTCATTGATAAAGCGGATGAATTGATTCCACCAAACTTTTAAGAAGAAGGCTTTTTCTACTTTCTTTTCAGAAACCATTTCAAAAGATGGTTTTTCTGAAGTGAGGTAGCCTTGACCGACCAAATCTTGGTCATCATAGGTTAGATGACCAACAACAGTTTCAGCTTCTAGTGGCGCTGTCTCTGCCTTGGTTTTTGGAGTGAACTGCAGGCTTGATGATGCTCGACTTCCCAATCGTTGTATGACAGTGATATCAGATTTAGCAACAGCAGTTACGGTATCTTCCTTCCCATCAAGTACAGAAACTTTGCTATCTTTGTAGGCCTCTCCCTTCTGGACAATCGTTTTGAGAGCATAATTAGATGTTATATAGTCCAAAAGAGAAGAAGTAGCAGTAAAGCGAGCGTAAGGATTACTGTTTTGCTGGTCAGCGTTTAAGACAACTGTGATGATTCGCATACCTTTTTCGGTAGTTGTTCCAACGAAAGAAGCACCTGCCTTGTCTGTTGTACCAGTTTTGAGCCCATCAACTCCACCTCGATATGCTGGCATCCCTTCCAACATATAGTTAGTAGAGTGAATTTCCATACCAGCAAATGTTGATGAAGATTTCTTGGTGATTTCTAAAACTTGAGGGTAATCTCTGATAAGGTTTCGAGCGATGATTGCAACATCGTAAGCACTTAGTTTGTTTTCCTCATCCTTTTTAGAACCAGGATAGATATTATTTCCAAGTGTTTCGTTATTAAGTCCAGTAGTATTGACAATAGTAGCATCTTGGATACCCCATTCAAGAAGTTTCGCCCTCATCTTGTCAACGAAGTCTTTCTCTGAACCAGCAATTTTTTCAGCAAGAGCAATGGCTGCACTATTGGCACTTGATACTAGAGTTGCTTCCAATAATTGTTCCACTGTATACTTGCGCGCTTCCATAGGAACATTACTAGCCTCAGAGTTGGTTGTGAGTTGGTATGGATAGTCAGAGATATCAACTGGGGTAGATAGGCTAATGGTCCCTTGTTCCAATGCTTCATAGACTAGGTAGACAGTGAGAATCTTGGTGATAGAGGCAATTTCAACAGCTTGAGTAGCATCTTTTTCGTAGAGAATTTTCCCAGTGTTTGCTTCAACAGCGATGGCATGTTTGGCAGCAACATCAAAATCTTGCGCAGATACAGTAGGAGTGGATGTACCAAAAATGATAAGAGTTAGTAAGGATAAAATTATTTTCTTCATAGTAGTTTTATTCTATCACAAAGCGAAAAAATATTCTCGTTTTTATAGTAAAGCCATCTTATCTTTTTGAAGAATTATGGTAAAATAGAAAGAAGGAGGCGCCTATGTTCCGTAGAAACAAGTTATTTTTTTGGACAGCTGAAATTTTACTATTAACTCTTATTTTCTACCTTTGGAGAGAGATGGGAGCGATTGTCACACCTTTTGTGATGGTAGCTAATACCATTATGATTCCATTTTTGCTCGGAGGATTTTTCTATTACCTGACAAATCCTATCGTAACCTTTCTAGAAAAGAAATGTAAAGTCAATCGTTTGATAGGTGTGCTCGTCACTCTTTGTGCCTTGATTGGTACAATAGTAGTAGGGGTAGTCTACTTGCTACCGATTTTGATCAATCAGTTGACAAGCTTGATTATTTCTAGCCAGAATATCTATAGCCGCTTGCAAGATTTGATATATGATTTATCAATGAATCCAATCTTTCAAAATATTGATATTCAAAAAACCATTCAACAGTTGAATTTATCTTACGTTGATATTTTGCAAAATATTCTCAACAGTGTGAGCAATAGTTTAGGCAGCGTTCTTTCAGCCTTGTTTAGTACTGTTTTGATTCTCATTATGACACCAGTCTTTTTGATTTATTTCTTGCTTGATGGTCATAAATTCCTTCCGATGTTGGAACGAACAGTCCTAAAACATGATAAATTAAACTTCTCCAGTCTCTTGAAGAATCTGAACGCCACTGTCGCACGTTATATCAGTGGGATTGCGATTGATGCGGTTATTATTGGATGTTTAGCCTATATTGGTTACAATACAATCGGGTTGAGATATGCTCTAGTATTTGCTATTTTCTCTGGTTTGGCAAATCTTATTCCCTATGTTGGACCAAGTATTGGTCTAATCCCCATGATCATTGCCAACGTCTTTACTGATCCGCACAGAGTACTTATAGCTGTAATTTATATGCTGATTATTCAACAAATTGATGGAAATATCCTTTATCCTCGTATCGTTGGAGGGGTCATGAAGGTTCATCCAATCACCATTTTGGTCCTTCTCTTACTTTCTAGCAATATTTATGGTGTAATCGGAATGATTGTGGCAGTGCCAACCTATTCTATCCTAAAAGAAATTACCAAGTTCTTAGCTAAATTATATGAAAACCATAAAGAAGCTAAAGAGCAGGAAAAATCAGAATCAATCTAAAAATCGGGGAAACCTGATTTTTTATGAAAACAGCACGTCAAAATGGAAACAAACTTGAAATGATGTTACTGTAAAGAAATAGAAGAGCGGTATTTCATAAGATTCAGATTAATTCATAAAATGTGTGTAAAACACTTGCAATTTAGCTGAAATTTGATAAAATAGTAAGGAAAGTTAGACTGTATTGCCTACTGTCTATCTATAAAATATATTTTATTGGAGGCTTTTACTCAAATGGCAAAAGAAAAATACGATCGTAGTAAACCACACGTTAACATTGGTACTATCGGACACGTTGACCACGGTAAAACTACCCTAACTGCAGCTATCACAACTGTTTTGGCACGTCGCTTGCCTTCAGCAGTTAACCAACCTAAAGACTATGCGTCTATCGATGCTGCTCCAGAAGAACGCGAACGCGGTATCACTATCAACACTGCGCACGTTGAGTACGAAACTGAAAAACGTCACTACGCTCACATCGACGCTCCAGGACACGCGGACTACGTTAAAAACATGATCACTGGTGCCGCTCAAATGGACGGAGCTATCCTTGTAGTAGCTTCAACTGACGGACCAATGCCACAAACTCGTGAGCACATCCTTCTTTCACGTCAGGTTGGTGTTAAACACCTTATCGTCTTCATGAACAAAATTGACTTGGTAGACGACGAAGAATTGCTTGAATTGGTTGAAATGGAAATCCGTGACCTCTTGTCAGAATACGACTTCCCAGGTGACGATCTTCCAGTTATCCAAGGTTCAGCTCTTAAAGCTCTTGAAGGTGACTCTAAGTACGAAGACATCATCATGGAATTGATGAACACTGTTGATGAGTACATCCCAGAACCAGAACGTGACACAGACAAACCATTGCTTCTTCCAGTCGAAGACGTATTCTCAATCACTGGACGTGGTACAGTTGCTTCAGGACGTATCGACCGTGGTACTGTTCGTGTCAACGACGAAATCGAAATCGTTGGTATCAAAGAAGAAACTCAAAAAGCAGTTGTTACTGGTGTTGAAATGTTCCGTAAACAACTTGACGAAGGTCTTGCTGGAGATAACGTAGGTGTCCTTCTTCGTGGTGTTCAACGTGATGAAATCGAACGTGGACAAGTTATCGCTAAACCAGGTTCAATCAACCCACACACTAAATTTAAAGGTGAAGTTTACATCCTTACTAAAGAAGAAGGTGGACGTCACACTCCATTCTTCAACAACTACCGTCCACAATTCTACTTCCGTACTACTGACGTTACAGGTTCAATCGAACTTCCAGCAGGTACTGAAATGGTAATGCCTGGTGATAACGTGACTATCGACGTTGAGTTGATCCACCCAATCGCCGTAGAACAAGGTACTACATTCTCTATCCGTGAGGGTGGACGTACTGTTGGTTCAGGTATGGTTACAGAAATCGAAGCTTAATTCGATTTAGTTCCCAGAAGAACAATTATTTAAGTCAGACACTAAAAGAATCTTGCTTTGCAAGGTTCTTTTTTCTTCTTGCTCTATTTGAAGTGTCTCCATTCTAGCAGTATAATCGTTTTTTTGGTATAATAAAGGTTATGGAAATCGAAAAAACCAATCGCATGAATGCACTTTTTGAATTTTATGCCGCGCTCTTGACGGACAAGCAGATGAACTACATTGAGCTTTATTATGCTGATGATTATAGTCTTGCTGAGATTGCTGAAGAGTTCGGTGTCAGTCGTCAGGCTGTCTATGATAATATCAAGCGGACGGAAAAGATTCTAGAAGATTATGAGATGAAATTACACATGTACTCGGACTACATTGTTCGCAGTCAGATTTTTGACCAGATTTTGGAGCGTTATCCCAAGGATGATTTTCTGCAGGAGCAGATTGAAATTTTAACAAGCATTGACAATCGGGAGTAATCATGGGCAGTCTAGTTATTTATCAAGGATTACCTTGCAAACTATTAGCCGCAGAGGAACCATTTCCTACTCGACTACAGATTATCTCGCCCAAAGATATCTCCAAAGCTATGCAAATAGGTTTTAGCTGTTGGGGATATCCAAATGAAATCATGAAAGAAATCACACCCGAAGAACTTGAGTGTTTGCAACATTTCGGACGATTTCCACTGAATTGAGAAAATAGGAGAAAAAAATGGCATTTGAAAGTTTAACAGAACGTTTACAGAACGTCTTTAAAAATCTACGTAAAAAAGGAAAAATTTCTGAGGCTGATGTCCAAGAAGCGACCAAAGAGATTCGTTTGGCCTTGCTTGAAGCCGACGTTGCCTTGCCTGTTGTAAAGGACTTTATCAAGAAGGTCCGTGAACGTGCTGTCGGGCATGAGGTCATTGATACTCTTAATCCTGCCCAACAGATTATCAAAATTGTTGATGAGGAACTGACAGCTGTTTTAGGTTCTGATACGGCAGAAATTATCAAGTCACCTAAGATTCCAACGATTATCATGATGGTCGGTTTGCAAGGGGCTGGTAAAACAACCTTTGCTGGTAAGCTAGCCAACAAACTCAAGAAGGAAGAAAATGCTCGTCCTTTGATGATTGCGGCGGATATCTATCGTCCAGCAGCCATCGATCAGTTGAAAACACTTGGACAACAAATTGATGTTCCTGTCTTTGCACTTGGAACAGAAGTGCCAGCTGTTGAGATTGTTCGCCAAGGTTTGGAGCAAGCGCAGGCCAATCACAACGACTATGTCTTGATTGATACGGCAGGTCGTTTGCAAATTGATGAGCTCCTCATGAATGAGCTTCGTGACGTGAAAGCATTGGCTCAACCAAACGAAATTCTGCTCGTAGTTGATGCCATGATTGGTCAAGAAGCGGCCAATGTTGCCCGTGAGTTTAATGCTCAGTTGGAAGTGACTGGGGTCATCCTTACCAAGATTGATGGGGATACTCGTGGCGGTGCTGCTTTGTCCGTTCGCCATATCACTGGTAAACCTATCAAGTTCACTGGTACGGGTGAAAAGATCACGGATATTGAAACCTTCCACCCAGATCGTATGTCTAGCCGTATCCTTGGTATGGGGGATATGCTCACTTTGATTGAGAAAGCTTCTCAGGAATACGATGAGCAAAAAGCCCTTGAAATGGCTGTGAAAATGCGTGAAAACACCTTTGATTTTAATGATTTCATCGATCAGTTGGATCAGGTGCAAAACATGGGGCCAATGGAAGACTTGCTCAAGATGATTCCAGGTATGGCCAACAATCCTGCCCTTCAAAACATGAAGGTGGATGAGCGCCAGATTGCTCGTAAACGTGCCATCGTGTCTTCGATGACACCTGAAGAACGTGAAAATCCTGATTTGTTAAATCCAAGCCGTCGTCGTCGTATCGCTGCTGGATCTGGAAATACTTTTATCGAAGTCAATAAATTCATCAAAGACTTTAACCAGGCCAAACAGCTCATGCAAGGTGTCATGTCTGGAGATATGAACAAGATGATGAAACAAATGGGAATCAATCCAAATAACCTCCCTAAGAATATGCCAAATATGGGCGGAATGGATATGTCTGCCCTTGAAGGCATGATGGGGCAAGGTGGTATGCCTGACTTGTCAGCTCTTGGAGGAGCAGGAATGCCAGATATGAGCCAGATGTTTGGTGGTGGACTCAAAGGTAAAATTGGTGAATTTGCCATGAAACAGTCTATGAAACGCATGGCTAACAAAATGAAAAAAGCTAAGAAGAAACGCAAATAAAAAAGGAAAGCAGAAGTGCTTTCCTTTTTTATATAAAATATGTGCTTTCTATGATTAGGCAATTTTCTTAATCGAAAAATTACGAAATAGAAAGAGTGATTTCAAATCCTTGCATCCATTCGGATTTTACTGTGATTTCGATTTTTAAAGCATCTGCTAATTGTTTGACCAGATAGAGGCCCATGCCTGTTGATTTTTTCCTTGTGTCTCCCGAGTCTCCTGTAAAGCCTTTTTCAAAGATATGGGGGAGGTCGCAAGCTTTAACTCCGCAGCCATTATCCCTAATAATCAATGCTGTGTGCTCCTTGTCTTTTGATATAGAAATACTGAGTTTGGGCTTGTCAGAGCTGTATTTAAGGGCGTTGGCGAGGATTTGAGAGAGGATAAATTCAAAACTGCGTTGATCGGTGTAGCAGGTTCCTTGTATATTTTCTAGCTGAATCGTAAAATTCTTTTCTTTGAGTAAGGGATCAAAATTTTCCAATAGATCTTGGATACATTCTTCTAGATCAAGATCTTCAAATAAAAAATCATTTTTCTCACTTTTCACCCTGTAATAGAATAGGATTTGTGATACATTTCCTTGGATTTGATTCTTCACATAGTCCAACTTAAATGCTGTATCCTTCGGCAGTTGGTCGCTTTGGTTGTCCAAAAGGAGGGAAAGAAGCGATAGAGGGAGTTTAATCTCATGTGCCCATTTTTCAACATAGTCCTCGTACTCGGCTAGTAATGAGTTGAGCTTTCCTATTTCAGCCTGCTTTTGATAAAGTGTATCTGCCATTTGTTCAATGCTTTCTTTCTCTGAGGCACTTGATAAATGCAATAATTCAAGCTCAGTATCGACCTTGGGATTGGCTATGAAGGCTTTATAGGCAGACGATTTTTTTCTTTCTTTTCTTATCAGTAGGAGTGATAGGATGAAAAAGAGCAGGACGGTGGCTAAAATATAGAGAAGAATGAGGGCTTGAAACATTCTCACATCTGAAAGCCAAAGCAGGACAGCTGTAAATAGATCAAATGCTAAGAGAACAAGTAACCAAGGCAGATAAGTAGCTAGATATTTTAGATTATATTTCATCTGGACTTACCTCTTCTAGCTTGTAACCAATACCTCTGACAGATTTGACTTGAAGGGCAATGCCAGCCTGCTTCATCACCTTTTTGAGCCTTGCAATATTTACTTGAAGAGCATTTTCATCGATGAACTCAGTTGTATTCCACAGTTTCATGCTTAGTTCTTCTTTTGTGACGACAGAATCAGTTGCCACTAATAAGGTTTCTAACAATTTCCCTTGATTTTGGGGGAGTAAAATCGAATGTCCGTTGATATAAAGGGTATAGGTATTTCTATCTAGCAGAAAATTATCTTTTTCAAGCAAATTTTGTCTGCCTTCATAGCGTTTCAAGATGTTTTCTATGCGAGCCAAAAATCTTTCTTTCTTGAAAGGCTTTGTTAAATACTCGTCTGCCCCTAATTTTAGGGCGTAGATCTCATCTTTTAGTTGTTCACGGGAGGTAAGAACCAATATGGGCACAGAGCGTTTTGATTTGAGATTCTTACAAATTTGAAAACCTGTTTCTCCTGGCAAATTCAAATCCAGTATGATTAGATCCGTATCGTATTGCAGCACTTGCTGGCTTGTATCTTTGAAGTCAGTCAACTTATCAACTTGATAACCCGCTTTCTCTAACAAGATGACAATTTCATCTCGAATCAAGGCCTCATCCTCAATAACCAGGATATGCTTCATATTGGTTCCTCCTTTTCCTATTTTATTCTACCTTATTCATCTCTTTTGGGTTCCATTAAGGACAACAAGTACTTATTGCTATTTTTCTTTACAATTCTGATATAGATGACTTCAAAGCCTGCTAAGAGCAGTACTATCAGCATGGCTGTGATAAATTTCTGCCTCATGACCATTCTTGCACTGGCTGGTACTATTCCTGTGAGGAGGGAGCCCACTCCGAAGCTACTACTGATAAGTGCAAGGGCTATTGGTAGACCGAAATACCAGTTGATTTGCTTTTCTGACGATTTACAAAGAGTTTCATAGCTGGCTCCGAGATGGATCAAGGTTTGGTATCGTCTGTAGGATTGTCTCTGCCCCATCAAAAATTGAACGCCGATGATTGTATTTGCCACAACAAGGAAAATGATAGCCAGATAGATAGTGACATAGCTGGCAGAGATAATGTAAAATAATTGTCTTCCCATATTTTGTATATAGCTTTCATAGCCAAGAGGGGTTTGATTTAGCTTTTCATTGGTATCTGAGATAGCTCTCATCAAGCCTTTTTCTTTGACCAGCTCAGGAGCCAAGATACCGCTGACATAGTTCGAATAGTGACCGTTTGTATAGCTCATAAAGGTCTCATCTGGGACTATGAGGGCAACAGAGAGGGTTATTTCACGATCCGTTACGATTGGTAAAGACTGTACCTCTCCAATCAATTTCACATCATTTTCCATGACTTTGATTTGAGGCTTCGTCTTCAGAACAGAGTTGACGAGACTTTCATCTGGGAGAAAATCTTTCCCTATATACAAGTAGGCTTCCTTGCTAGTTAATTCTAGAGGAGGGAGATTGGCAGCCTTTCTAAGTTCATTGTATTCGGAAATTGGCATGAGGTGGGAATTAGTAGACTGTTTAAATATATGGAGCAAAATTTCCTTGTTCTTGCTGCCTTTTTGCTTTTTCAACTCCTTGATGACCTCTTCGAAGGACACGGACTCGTGTTCTTTAGGCATGCCCACTTTGATTTGCAGAATCTTTGAAAACTGTGGTGCTAGTCCGGCAGCTTCAAGCTCTTTTTTTACTGTATTCACATCAAGATTTTCATCTGCTTCAAGCTTGTTACCTCTAAAGGTATAATCTAAGACATGAGCCTGATTGCCTGAATTGCCACTTGCAATGGCAACTCCTGCTCCAAAGAGGCATAAGGCAGAGAAGATTAAGAGCGAGCAGATGGCCAGTATAGTTGAGCGTTGGATAACTAATTCCTGAATCTGTCTAAAATTATAGGTATGAAGTTTTCGATTGCTTCCAAGATTGAGCAAAATATCTATAAATAAACGCATACCAAAGAAGAGTAGGATAGTTCCTAGAGTTCCCAAGAGAACAGTGATGCCCATGGTTATGACACTTTCCCAAGCTCGTCCACTCATACCCAAGTAATAGGCTGTTCCTAGAAGCAAAATTCCGAGGACGGAAGCAAGAAGGTACATACCCTTGGGGAGTACTTTCTTCATACCGGAAGGAGAATAGGATAGCAGGTTTCCAATTTCTTTATTGGCCGTCTGTGCACTTAAAAGAACAAAGACAGCTAATTTTACGGCTAGGAAACCGATGACTGTATAGAGTAGAGCTGTGGTAGATAGAGAAAATTGATGCTCAATAATCCCTAGTCCCACAATTTTAGCGGTTATTAGACTAATCAGTTCTGAAATCAAGATGGAAATAGGAAGTCCTATTCCAAGGGCAAGGACACTGTTTCTCAAATCCTCGAGCAGAAGTAGCAAGAACAGTTTGCTTCTTCGCATGCCTAGTGTGAGATAGACACCAAATTCATGTTTTCTCCTTTCCATCTGCATACTGCTTGCGAAGTAGACTAGAAAAAAGAGAAAAAAGAGGGTTGCCACATAAAGAATGGGAATCATGCTAAAGATTTTATTTACAGCGTCACTCTCTATTTGTTTTAGAAAGATCATTACATCTTGATGGGATAAAGAAAGGATGATGTAAAAGGAGATAATAGAAAGAACCATGGAACTGAAGTACAAGCCATTATTCTTTCGATCCCTCTTGCTATTTCTTGAGACTAATTTAGAAAACATTGCCATCACCTCCAGCTAGCGCTGCCATGACCTTTAGTATTCTGTGGTAGAAATCTTCTTGACTTTCTCTTGGATAATCGCGTCGAATTTCATGGAATAGTTTTCCGTCTCGGATAAACAAGATGCGGTTGCAAAAGCTGGCTGCAACTGAGTCGTGGGTCACCATGAGAATGGTGGTTGCTTCCACTTGATTCATTTCAGATAGTTTTTGCATCAAAATGCTTGCATTTTTTGAATCCAAAGCTCCTGTGGGCTCATCCGCAAATACAATCTTAGGGTCTAAAATCAAAGCACGCGCAGCAGCTACCCTTTGCAGTTGACCACCTGATAATTGAGAAGGGAACTTATCCAGAAGTTCAGAAATATCCAGATATTGGGAAAGTAATTCTAACCGAACCTTGCTTTCGTTGGAATCGACCTTGTGCAAAGACAAGGGAAGTAAAATATTTTCTTTGGCTGTAAGATTGTCCAAAAGCTCAAAATTCTGAAAGAGGTAGCCAATTTCCTTACCACGATAATCAGCTAACTGACTACCTTTTAACTGACCTAAATCCTTTTCTTGCATTTGAATGGAACCGTCAGTTGGCTTGATGATAGTGGCGAGACAGTTAAGAAGGGTTGTTTTCCCAGAGCCGCTACTCCCCATAATTCCTAAGAACTCACCTTTTACAACTTGAAAAGATATGCCGTTCAAGGCCTTGGTGATATTCGGTTCTTTTCCATAATGCTTTTTTAATGATTCTACTCGTAAAATGGTTTCCATGTGAAACACCTCCATCTTTTGTTACTTTCATTATAATATGAATCAGAGTAGAATAACACTTACGGATGATGTAAGAAATCTTTATCGCTGACTTTTATAGTCAGGTTATTAGACTTATACTTACTATATTATAGCATGGTTTCAGAGATTTAAAAAGAGGAGTAGAGGTTGAGAACAATCCTTTTTTCAAAATTTCTGATTTTGAAAACGTGAAATAAAAAGCCTTAGAAACATTGATTTCTAGGCTTTTTTAACTCATTAACTCTACTCCCACTCAACGGTTGCTGGTGGTTTACTTGTAATATCGTAGACGATACGGTTAACGTGGTCTACTTCATTTACGATACGTACAGAGATTTTTTGAAGGACTTCCCAAGGGATCTTGGCAAAATCAGCTGTCATACCATCGATAGAAGTGATGGCACGAATGGCGATTGTGTAGTCGTAAGTACGACCGTCACCCATAACACCAACTGAACGAACGCCTGTGTTGACAGTGAAGTATTGCCAGATATCACGGTCAAGACCTGCTTTAGCAATTTCTTCACGAAGGATGGCATCCGACTCACGAACAGTTTCAAGTTTTTCCTCAGTGATTTCGCCCATGACACGGATAGCAAGTCCTGGTCCTGGGAATGGTTGGCGCCATACGATGTGGTCTGGCATACCAAGCTCTGTACCAAGGGCACGAACTTCGTCCTTGTAGAGGGTATTCAATGGTTCAATTAGTTCAAACTGCATGTCTTCTGGAAGACCACCAACATTGTGGTGTGATTTGATGGTTTGAGCTGTATCAGTTCCAGACTCAATCACGTCAGTGTAAAGCGTTCCTTGAGCAAGGAATTTTACATCTTTGAGCTTGCTTGCTTCGTCATCAAAGACATAAACAAACTCATTACCGATGATTTTACGTTTTTGCTCAGGATCAGAAACACCAGCAAGTTTATCAAGGAAACGTTTAGCGGCATCTGCTTTGACAATGTTCAAACCAAACTTACCACCGAGCATGTCCATAACTTGGTCAGCTTCTCCCTTACGGAGAAGACCGTGGTCTACAAAGATACAGATTAATTGATCGCCGATTGCTTTTTGAAGAAGAACTCCAACGACAGAAGAGTCAACACCACCTGATAGACCGAGAAGAACACGCTTGTCACCTACAGTTTCACGGATTTTCTTGATCTGCATATCGATGAAGTTGTCCATTGACCAGTCGCCTTTAGCCTTACAGATGTTAAGGGCAAAGTTGCGAAGGATATCATTTCCGTATACAGAATGGCGAACTTCTGGGTGGAATTGGATACCATAGATATGTTTGTCGGGATTTTCAATGGCTGCGTAAGGACAGTCTGCAGAAGTACCAGTTCGAACAAAATCAGCTGGAATCTCTGTAACTGCATCACCATGGCTCATCAAAACAATTTGTTCTTCAGGGGTTCCTTCAAAGAGGGCAGAAGTGGTATGGGTAAGTGGTGATTGGCCATACTCACGGTTACCAGCATCACCTGCAGGGACAACTTTTCCTCCAAGTTTATGAGTTAAAAGTTGCATACCGTAGCAGATTCCTAAAATTGGAATGCCAAGTTCAAAAATTTCTGGGTCAATATCAAATGAACCATCTTCGTATACAGAGTTTGGTCCACCAGAGAGGATGATCCCAACAGGGTTAATCGCACGAACCTCTGCAGCTGAAATTTTATGGCTTTTTAGCTCTGAAAAAACACCGATTTCACGAATACGGCGTGAAATCAGCTGGTTGTATTGGCTACCATAGTCCAGCACGATGATTTTTTCGACATCTTGCAAATCAGTTGAAATGTTGCTCATCTTTTTCCTTTCTCAAAAGAAATATCTTTTTCAATATTCTATCACAAATAGGGGTGAATTACCAACTAAACAAGGCAAAGTTTGACTTTTTCTTAGCAAATACGGTACAATAGAGAAAATATAGAAAAGAAGTGAAAATCATGTTACCAGCTTATATGAAAATCCACGATCAGATCAAGAAGGATATAGATGAGCATCATTGGAAAATCGGAGAGAGACTTCCAAGTGAGCGAGATTTAGCGGAACAGTTTCAGGTTAGCCGGATGACCTTGCGACAAGCTATCTCTCTCTTGGTTGAGGAAGGAGTTTTGGAGCGTCGTGTAGGAAGTGGAACCTTTGTTTCTAGTACTCGGGTCCAAGAAAAAATGAGGGGGACGACCAGTTTTACGGAGATTGTCAAATCTCAGGGGAAAGTTCCTTCCAGTCAACTCATTTCTTATAGAAGAACCATTCCCAACGAGCAGGAAGTGGCAAAGCTAGGCATTTCACCAACTGAAAATATCATCCGTATGGAACGGGTGCGTTACGCTGACCAAGTTCCGCTAGTCTATGAAGTCGCATCCATTCCTGAGAAATTTATCAAGGATTTCAAAAAAGAAGAAATCACCAGTCATTTCTTCCAAACCTTGCAGCAACATGGCTACCGGATTGGCAAATCCCAACAGACCATTTATGCGAGATTGGCTAAGGAAAAGATTGCTCACTATCTGGAAGTCGAAAAGGGGCATGCCATTTTAGCCTTGACTCAGGTCTCTTATCTTGAAGATGGGACGGCTTTCGAGTATGTTAAGAGTCAATACGTGGGCGAACGCTTTGAATTTTATCTTGAAAATAACTAGTCTAGAAAGGCTAGTTTTTTGTTTTAGGAAAGATTAGAATTGTCAAAACAATCTGTCTAGGCTTGATTTTATCTATTATTTACTATAAAATGAGAAGGAAAAACGTCAAACTTTTATATTGCAAATAGGAGAAAAAATGACAAAAACATTAAAACGTCCTGAGGTTCTTTCACCTGCAGGGACTTTAGAAAAACTGAAAGTAGCTGTTCAATATGGTGCGGACGCAGTCTTCATCGGTGGACAAGCTTATGGTCTTCGTAGCCGTGCTGGAAACTTCACCTTTGAACAGATGGAAGAAGGTGTACAGTTCGCTGCTAAGTATGGTGCCAAGGTCTATGTGGCTGCCAATATGGTCATGCATGAAGGAAATGAAGCCGGTGCTGGTGAGTGGTTCCGTAAGTTACGTGACATCGGGATTGCCGCAGTTATCGTGTCAGATCCAGCCTTGATTATGATTGCAGCAACAGAAGCACCAGGTCTTGAAATCCACCTTTCAACCCAAGCCAGTGCGACCAACTATGAAACTCTAGAGTTCTGGAAAGAACTTGGTTTGACCCGTGTGGTCTTGGCTCGTGAAGTTTCAATGGAAGAATTAGCAGAGATTCGCAAACGTACAGACGTTGAAATCGAAGCCTTTGTCCATGGAGCCATGTGTATTTCTTACTCAGGTCGCTGTACTCTATCAAACCACATGAGTATGCGTGATGCCAACCGTGGTGGTTGTTCACAGTCTTGCCGTTGGAAATACGATCTTTACGACATGCCATTTGGTCAAGAACGTAAGAGTCTTAAAGGTGAAATTCCAGAAGAATTTTCAATGTCTGCTGTTGATATGTCTATGATTGACCATATTCCAGATATGATCGAAAACGGTGTAGACAGTCTCAAGATTGAAGGTCGTATGAAGTCCATTCACTATGTTTCAACAGTAACAAACTGTTACAAGGCAGCTGTGGATGCATATCTTGAAAGTCCTGAGAAGTTTGAAGCTATCAAGCAAGACTTGGTAGACGAGATGTGGAAGGTTGCCCAACGTGAATTGGCAACAGGTTTCTACTATGGTACGCCGTCTGAGAATGAGCAGTTATTTGGTGCTCGTCGTAAGATTCCTGAGTACAAGTTTGTCGCTGAAGTCGTTTCTTATGATGATGCGACCCAAACAGCAACCATTCGTCAACGAAACGTTATCAACGAAGGTGACCAAGTTGAGTTCTACGGTCCAGGTTTCCGTCATTTTGAGACTTATATCGAAGATCTTCATGATTCTAAAGGAAATAAAATCGACCGCGCTCCAAATCCAATGGAACTCTTGACAATCAAGGTTCCACAACCTGTGCAAGCAGGTGACATGGTTCGCGCTCTCAAGGAAGGGCTCATTAACCTCTATAAGGAAGACGGGACAAGTGTTACAGTTCGTGCCTAGATAAGGAAAAGTGAATGATTCAAGCACAAGGTTTGTTAGTTGATGATGAAGGCAGATGTATTCATTACCATGGCGAAAAGGATATCATTTCCCTTCAGTGCTATGAGTGTAAAAAATATTATGCTTGCTATCAGTGTCATAATACTATAGAAACGCATGTATTTTCGCCCTATCCCTTGGCGCTTACCGAGGATCAACCGATTTTATGTGGGGCTTGTAAGAGGACAATGACATTTCAAGAATATCAAAAACAGATAGCATGTCCTTATTGCAGCGCTCCATTTAATCCAGATTGCAGACAACACTATTCCTATTATTTTAAATAAAATGAATTCATCCAAGTTCTAAACTTGGATTTTTCAGTTTGTTTCAGAAAACAAAGTGAAAGTGGAAAAACACTCGCTCTAAAATGAAAAATTTTTCTATATAAATAGGATAAAAATGACAAAAATAGAAATAAATTATCTGAAACGCTTTCAACGTGAGTAAAAAGTTGACAAATCAAAATTTTAGGACTAAACTAAGTAAGTAAATTTTAAATAAAAGGAGAATTCATCATGAATTTAACATTTTTCGGTCTTTGTCTTGCCTGTATGGGTGTATCCCTTGCAGAAGGTATGTTGATGAACGGTTTGTTCAAATCAGCTGCTCGCCAACCAGACATCATTCCACAATTGCGTAGCTTAATGATCATGGGGATTGCCTTTATTGAAGGAACATTCTTTGTAACTCTCGTATTTTCATTTATCATCAAATAAAAAGAAGTATAAAATGGAAAAGGGAGGATTCTAGATGGAAGAAAGTATCAATCCAACCATCAATATTGGTCCTGTTACCTTTGATTTGACCTTGACAGCCTTGACCCTGCTGTCTGTAGTCGTTATTTTTGGCTTTATCTATTGGGCAAGTCGTAGTATGACTCTGAAACCCAAAGGAAAGCAAAATGTACTGGAGTATCTCTATGACTTCGTAGTCGGATTTACAGAACCTAATGTAGGCTCACGGTACATGAAAGATTACTCACTCTTTTACTTGTGTTTATTTCTTTTTATGGTGATCGCAAACAATCTTGGTTTGATGGCAAAACTTCAAACTACAGATGGGACAAACCTTTGGACATCGCCAACAGCCAATCTTCAATTTGACTTGGCCATGTCGTTTGGAATTATCCTGATGACCCATATAGAAGGAATTCGTCGCCGTGGTGTTAAAAAGTATCTGAAAGGTTTTGTTACCCCAGGATTTATGACACCGATGAATCTCCTTGAAGAAGTCACGAATTTCCTATCACTTGCTTTGCGGGTATTCGGAAATATCTTTGCCGGAGAAGTGATGGCTAGTCTGCTTATCACACTTTCTCATCAGGCTCTTTATTGGTATCCAGTCGCATTTGTTACCAATCTAGTCTGGACGGCGTTTTCTGTGTTTATTTCCTGTGTTCAGGCTTATGTATTCACAGTCTTGTCTTCTATGTATCTAGGAAATAAAATTAATGATGAAGAGTAGAAAGGAGTAACAGATGCACGTAACAGTAGGTGAATTAATTGGTAACTTTATTTTAATCGCTGGCTCTTTTATCCTTTTGATTGTCTTAGTTAAGAAATATGCGTGGTCAAACTTGACAAGTGTCTTCGAAGAAAGGGCAAATAAAATTGCTGCTGATATTGATGGAGCTGAACAAGCACGTCAAAAAGCAGAAACTCTTGCCCAAAAACGTGAAGATGAATTGGCTGGTAGTCGAAACGAAGCCAAAACAATCATTGAAAATGCTAAAGAGACTGCAGAGAAGAGTAAAGCAAATATTCTGGCAGATGCTAAAGTAGAAGCAGGTCGCTTAAAAGAGAAGGCGAATCAAGAAATTGCTCAGAATAAAGCTGAAGCTTTGCAAAGTGTTAAGGGTGAGGTGGCAGATTTGACGATTAGTCTTGCTGGTAAAATCATCTCAAAAAACCTTGACAGTCATGCTCATAAGGAACTCATTGATCAGTATATCGATCAGCTAGGAGAAGCCTAATGGACAAGAAAACAGCAAAGGTCATTGAAAAGTACAGCATGCCTTTTGTCCAATTAGTGATTGAAAAAGGAGAAGAGGACCGGATTTTTTCAGACTTGGATCAAATCAAGCAAGTCGCAGAAGAAACGGGCTTACCTTCTTTTTTAGCTCAGGTGGCAGTTGATGAGTCTGATAAGGAAAAAACAGTTGGTTTCTTTCAAGACTCTGTCTCACCTTTAATGCAAAACTTTATTCATGTTCTGATTTACAATCACAGAGCAAATCTTTTTTATGATATCATTGTTGATTGTTTGAATCGTCTTGAAAGAGAAACCAATCATTTTGTAGTTACGATTTCTTCAGCTCATCCTTTAACGGACGAACAGAAGGAACGTTTGCTTCCCTTGATTGAGAAAAAAATGTCTCTGAAAGTACGGAGTATCAAAGAACAAATTGATGAAGGACTCATTGGTGGTTTTGTCATTTTTGCTAATCACAAGACAATTGATGTGAGTATAAAACAACAACTTCGAGTTGTTAAAGAAAATTTGAAATAGAAAGTGGTGTTCTTTTGGCAATTAACGCACAAGAAATCAGCGCTTTAATTAAGCAACAAATTGAAAATTTCAAACCCAATTTTGATGTGTCTGAAACAGGTGTTGTAACCTATATCGGGGACGGAATTGCGCGTGCTCACGGTCTTGAAAATACCATGAGTGGAGAGCTGTTGATTTTTGAAAACGGCTCTTATGGGATGGCGCAAAACTTGGAGTCTACAGACGTTGGGATTATCATCCTTGGAGATTTTACAGATATTCGTGAAGGTGATACCATTCGCCGTACAGGTAAAATCATGGAAGTCCCTGTGGGTGACAGCTTGATCGGACGTGTTGTCGACCCACTTGGTCGTCCAGTTGATGGTCTTGGAGAAATCCATACTGACAAAACTCGTCCAGTAGAAGCGCCAGCTCCTGGCGTTATGCAACGTAAGTCTGTATCAGAACCATTGCAAACTGGTTTGAAAGCTATTGACGCCCTTGTACCGATTGGTCGTGGTCAACGTGAGTTGATTATTGGTGACCGTCAGACAGGGAAAACAACTATTGCAATTGATACTATCTTGAACCAAAAAGGGCAAGATATGATCTGTATCTATGTAGCGATTGGACAAAAAGAATCAACAGTACGTACGCAAGTAGAAACACTTCGTCAGTACGGTGCCTTGGACTACACAATCGTTGTGACAGCCTCTGCATCACAGCCTTCTCCATTGCTCTTCCTAGCTCCTTATGCTGGGGTGGCTATGGCTGAAGAGTTTATGTACCAAGGCAAGCATGTTTTGATCGTTTATGATGATCTTTCAAAACAAGCGGTAGCTTATCGTGAACTTTCTCTCTTGCTTCGTCGTCCACCAGGTCGTGAAGCCTTCCCGGGGGATGTTTTCTACCTCCACAGCCGTTTGCTTGAGCGCTCAGCTAAAGTTTCTGACGAACTTGGTGGTGGTTCAATCACAGCTCTACCATTTATCGAAACGCAAGCAGGAGATATCTCTGCCTATATCGCAACCAACGTAATTTCAATTACAGATGGACAAATTTTCCTTGGAGATGGTCTCTTTAATGCAGGGATTCGTCCAGCTATCGATGCAGGTTCATCTGTATCTCGTGTAGGTGGTTCCGCTCAAATCAAAGCCATGAAGAAGGTTGCGGGTACTCTGCGTATCGACCTTGCTTCTTACCGTGAACTAGAGGCCTTCACTAAGTTCGGTTCTGATTTGGATGCAGCAACGCAGGCTAAGTTGAACCGCGGACGTCGTACGGTAGAAGTATTGAAACAACCAGTTCACAAGCCTTTGCCTGTTGAGAAACAAGTAACCATTCTGTATGCTTTGACACACGGATTCTTGGATACAGTTCCAGTGAATGACATTGTTCGTTTTGAGGAAGAGTTCCATGATTTCTTTGATGCACAACATCCAGAGATTTTGGAAACCATTCGTGAAACAAAAGACTTGCCAGAAGAAGCAGTCTTGGATGCTGCGATTACAGAGTTTCTCAATCAATCCAGCTTCCAATAAGAATAGAGGTGTCAGATGGCAGTATCTCTAAATGATATTAAAACAAAAATCGCCTCAACCAAAAATACTAGTCAAATCACTAATGCCATGCAAATGGTATCGGCTGCCAAGTTAGGTCGCTCTGAAGAAGCAGCACGTAATTTTCAAGTTTACGCTCAAAAGGTTCGTAAACTATTGACAGATATCCTTCATGGAAATGGAGCTGGTGGTTCAACCAATCCTATGTTGATTAGTCGTCCAGTCAAAAAGACAGGCTATATTGTCATCACTTCAGATCGTGGCTTGGTTGGGGGATATAATGCTTCCATCCTTAAAGCGGTTATGGAGTTGACAGAAGAATACCATCCAAATGGTGATGACTTTGAAGTTATCTGTATTGGTGGTATGGGGGCTGATTTCTTTAAGGCTCGTGGTATTCAGCCAATCTATGAACTACGCGGCTTGGCAGATCAACCTAGTTTTGATGAAGTTCGTAAAATTATTTCAAAAACGATTGAGATGTACCAAAACGAACTTTTTGATGAATTGTATGTCTGCTACAACCATCATGTTAATACTCTCACAAGTCAAATGCGTGTGGAACAAATGCTTCCGATTGTTGACTTGGATCCAAATGAAGCGGATGAAGAGTATAGCTTGACCTTTGAGTTGGAAACGAGCCGTGATGAGATTCTAGAGCAGTTGTTGCCACAGTATGCTGAAAGTATGATTTACGGGGCTATTATCGATGCCAAGACAGCTGAAAATGCCGCTGGTATGACAGCTATGCAAACAGCGACTGATAATGCTAAGAAGGTCATTAATGATTTGACAATCCAGTATAACCGTGCCAGACAGGCGGCGATTACACAAGAAATTACAGAAATCGTAGCGGGGGCTAGTGCTTTAGAATAGGCTCTAGTCCAGCTCGTATGAAAATGAACTTATACTCAATGAAAATCAAAGAGCAAACTAGGAAGCTAGCCGCAGGCTGTACTTGAGTACGGTAAGGCGACGCTGACGTGGTTTGAATTTGATTTTCGAAGAGTATTAGGACCTAGTTGAGCTAGGAACCGACAGTATCTTATATAGAATAGGAGAAGGAGATGAGTTCAGGTAAAATTGCTCAGGTTATCGGACCCGTTGTAGACGTCTTGTTTGCAGCAGGGGAAACACTTCCTGAGATTAACAATGCACTTGTCGTCTACAAAAATGACGAAAGAAAAACAAAAATCGTCCTTGAAGTAGCCTTGGAGTTGGGTGATGGTATGGTCCGTACTATCGCCATGGAATCAACAGATGGTTTGACTCGTGGAATGGAAGTTTTGGACACAGGTCGTCCAATCTCTGTACCAGTGGGTAAAGAAACTTTGGGACGTGTCTTCAATGTTTTGGGAGATACCATTGACTTGGATGCTCCTTTCGCTGAAGACGCTGAGCGTCAGCCAATTCATAAGAAAGCTCCAACTTTTGATGAATTGTCTACCTCATCTGAAATCTTGGAAACAGGGATTAAGGTTATCGACCTTCTTGCCCCTTACCTTAAAGGTGGGAAAGTCGGACTTTTCGGTGGTGCCGGAGTTGGTAAAACTGTCTTGATCCAAGAATTGATTCACAACATTGCCCAAGAACACGGTGGTATTTCAGTATTTACCGGTGTTGGGGAACGTACTCGTGAAGGGAATGACCTTTACTGGGAAATGAAAGAATCAGGCGTTATCGAGAAAACAGCCATGGTATTTGGTCAGATGAATGAGCCACCAGGAGCACGTATGCGTGTTGCCCTTACTGGTTTGACAATCGCCGAATACTTCCGTGATGTAGAAGGCCAAGATGTGCTTCTCTTTATCGATAATATTTTCCGTTTCACTCAGGCTGGTTCAGAAGTATCTGCCCTTTTGGGTCGGATGCCTTCAGCCGTTGGTTACCAACCAACACTTGCTACGGAAATGGGTCAATTACAAGAGCGTATCACATCAACTAAGAAGGGTTCTGTAACCTCTATTCAGGCTATCTATGTGCCAGCGGATGACTATACTGACCCTGCACCAGCAACAGCTTTTGCTCACTTGGATTCAACGACCAACTTGGAGCGTAAGTTGGTACAGTTGGGTATCTATCCAGCCGTTGATCCGTTGGCTTCAAGCTCTCGTGCCTTGGCACCTGAAATTGTCGGAGAAGAGCACTATGCAGTTGCTGCTGAAGTCAAACGTGTCCTTCAACGTTACCATGAATTGCAAGATATCATTGCTATCCTTGGTATGGATGAGCTTTCTGATGAAGAAAAGACCTTGGTTGCACGTGCCCGTCGTATCCAATTCTTCTTGTCACAAAACTTCAACGTTGCGGAGCAATTTACTGGCCAACCTGGTTCTTATGTACCAGTAGCAGAAACAGTTCGTGGCTTCAAGGAAATCCTTGATGGTAAACATGACCACTTGCCTGAAGATGCTTTCCGTGGAGTTGGTTCAATTGAAGACGTCATTGCTAAGGCAGAGAAAATGGGATTTTAAGAGGTGATCTATGGCTCAGTTAACTGTCCAGATCGTGACACCAGATGGCCTCGTCTATGATCACCATGCCAGCTTTGTATCGGTACGAACTCTGGATGGTGAGATGGGGATCTTGCCACGACATGAAAATATGATTGCGGTCTTAGCGGTTGATGAAGTAAAGGTAAAACGAATCGATGATGATACTCATGTGAACTGGATTGCAGTGAACGGAGGGATTATCGAGATTGCTAATGACATCATTACCATCGTAGCAGACTCAGCAGAGCGCGCTCGTGATATCGATATCAGTCGTGCAGAACGTGCGAAACTTCGCGCTGAACGAGAAATCGAAGAAGCTCAAGACAAGCACTTAATCGACCAAGAACGACGCGCTAAGATTGCTCTTCAACGTGCCATTAACCGTATCAATGTCGGAAATAGACTATAAAAAAATGAACTTGAATTCCAAGTTCATTTTTTTTAATGTGGGAAATTGATGCAAACTGCTTCAGGAACATGGAAGTCGTTAGAAAGCTCCGCAAGACGGCCACTTTCAGGATTGCGCTTAAAGACGGTTGCATTATCAGAATCTTGATGAACAGCAATGAGAAACTCTTGATCAGGAGTTAGGTTGAAATCACGTGGATTTTGTCCGTGTGTTGGTACGATTTCTAATAATTCCAGACTGCCATCAGCGAGGATTGTATAGACGGCAATGGAATCATGGCCTCGATTGGATGCATAAAGGTATTTACCATCTTTTGAGAGACGAATGGCAGCAGTAGCATTGAAATCCTCGTAACCATCTGGTAAGGTTGAAATGACTTGCATGCGTTCAAATTCACCAACCCCATCGTAAATCAAGACTTCAATGGTACTATTTAGTTCGCAGATGAGATAGGCAATCTTATAGTGGTGGTGGAAAACGATGTGGCGAGCACCTGCTCCAGACTGGCTGTGATAAGTGTGGAGCTTACTTAGTTTTCCTTCTGGGCTAACATCATAGGTCGTCACCTCGTCAGTACCTAGATCACATGTGACGAGATACTGATCAGGTGTTAGATCCGTAAAGTGTACATGTGGGGAAGATTGGTTTTCATGAGGACCTTGTCCGCTATGCTGGTCCCGATCCGTTTGGATGAGACTACCATCTGCTTGGCGCTGATAAACCAGAACTTGACCTTTATGATAATTGGCTCCGTAAACGAGACTACGTTTTTCATCCACTGCCACATAACAATGGGGAGCGCCTTCTTCAACCACATGATTTAACAAAGTACCATCGGTCTTGTAAGTAGCGATTCCACCCAAGCCATCCTGACTTCCTACGGTGTATAAATGTTGTTGTTGGTCAAAGGCAAGGTAGGTCGGACTTGGTTCAGCAGCAAAGAGTTCAAGATTTGCAAGCTGGCCTGTTTCTGTATCAAAATCTGCCTTGTAAATTCCTTTAGATAAGCGACGAGTGTAAGTTCCAAAATAAACAGTTTCTTTCATGTCCATACCTCTTAATAATGATAAGTTCATTATACCACAAAATGACAGTCTGGAAGTGTTCATTTAATCTATGTAAGCACTTTAATAAGAGTTATTTTAAATTAAAAATGGTATAATGAGAGAATGACAGAAAGGATGTATTTATGGAACATAAAGAGAAACATTTTAGCCTATCTTGGTTTTTTAAATGGTTTTTAGATAATAAAGCCATCACTGTATTTTTAGTAACCTTGTTACTGGGGCTTAACATTTTTATTCTAAGTAAGATTAGTTTTATCTTTTTACCTGTTTTGGATTTTTTAGGGGTTGTCATGTTGCCAGTTATTTTATCTGGTTTACTTTATTACCTCCTCAATCCGATTGTTGACTGGATGGAGAAACACAAGATCAATCGCGTTCTTGCTATCAGTATAGTTTTTGTCATTATTGGACTTTTTATCATTTGGGGTCTGGCAGTCGCTATTCCAAATCTGCAACGCCAAGTCTTAAATTTTGCAAAGAATGTACCGACTTATCTTAAGGATGCTGATATGGTTATCAATGACCTTGTAACCAAACGCTTGCCAGATGATTTTAGACCTCAGTTGGAGCAGGTTCTTGCAAATGTTTCTACAGAAGCAACGATATGGGCCAGCAAAATTTCTTCTCAAGCCGTCAACTGGGTCAGCGCCTTTATCAGTAGTGTTTCTCAGGTGATTGTAGCGGTCATTATCGTACCCTTTATGCTCTTCTATCTCTTGCGCGATGGAAAAGGTTTGCGAGATTATTTGACTAAGTTTATCCCAACGAAGTTAAAAGAACCTGCGGGTGAAGTCCTATCGGATGTCAATAAACAGTTGTCAAACTATGTTAGAGGACAGGTTACAGTTGCTATTATTGTAGCCATCATGTTTATTATTTTCTTTAAGATTATTGGTCTCAGATATGCTGTGACTCTTGGTATTACGGCTGGCATCCTCAATCTAGTACCTTACCTGGGTAGTTTCCTTGCCATGCTTCCTGCCCTTGTTTTAGGTTTAATCGCAGGACCTGTCATGCTCTTGAAAGTAGTCATTGTCTTTATCGTGGAACAAACGATTGAAGGACGCTTCGTATCGCCTCTTATTTTAG
The DNA here is from genome assembly GCA_905221335.1 of bacterium. GTDB lineage: Bacteria > Bacillota > Bacilli > Lactobacillales > Streptococcaceae > Streptococcus. The sequence continues at coordinate 691,362 of CAJNCT010000001.1, read as the reverse complement.
GTAGTCAGCTCAATATTCATCCCATCAATGTTCTCTTTGTTCTCCTAACTTCAGGTTCTATGTTTGGTATTTGGGGAGTCTTACTGGGAATTCCTGTCTATGCCTCTGCCAAGGTCGTTATCTCAGCTATCTTTAACTGGTATAAAAAAGTCAGCGGTCTGTATGAAGAAGAAGGGGAGGAAATCAAGAGTGAACAATAGTCAACGCATGCTCCAAGCTTTGGATGACCAAGATTTAACCAAAGCGGATCAGTATTTTCACAAAGCCCTCGAAACAGATTCAAGTGAGGTTCTCTATGAACTAGCAAGCTATCTTGAGGGAATTGGCTTTTATCCTCAAGCAAAAGAAATTTACCAAAATATTGTTACAGAATTTCCAGAAGTGAATCTGAACTTAGCTAGCATTGCCAGTGAGGATGGCAATGTTGAGGAAGCCTTTGCTTACCTCGAGGAAATCACACCTGAAAGTGACTGGTATGTGTCGGCCCTGGCCTTGAAGGCAGACCTCTATCAGTTGGAAGGATTGACAGATGTAGCGCGTGAAAAGTTACTGGAAGCCCTAAACTACTCAGCTGATCCCTTATTAGTTTTTGGTTTGGCTGAGTTGGATAGTGAGTTGGGAAATTATCAGGAAGCCGTTCAGGGCTATGCTCAATTAGACAATCGCTCTATCTATGAGCAAACGGGTGTCTCAACCTATCAGCGAATCGGCTATGCTTATGCTCAGTTAGGCAAGTTTGAAGCAGCAACTGAATTCTTAGAAAAAGCCTTAGAATTAGAATACGACGACCAAACTGCTTTTGAACTGGCTAGTCTTTACTTTGACCAAGAAGAGTATCAAAAATCTGTTCTTTACTTTAAGCAGATTGATACCATTTCACCAGATTTTGAAGGATATGAGTACGGCTATAGTCAAGCATTGCACAAGGAACATCAGGTGGAAGAGGCCCTTTGTATCGTTAAACAAGGTTTGGAGAAAAATCCATTTGAAACTCGGCTCTTATTAGCTGCTTCTCAGTTTTCGTATGAATTACATGATGCTAGTGCTGCAGAGCATTTTCTCCTTACTGCAAAAGAAGATGCAGAGGATACAGAAGAAATATTCCTTCGCCTTGCAACCATTTATATGGAAAAAGAGCGGTTTGAGGACATTATCGCTCTCCAAAGTCAAGAACCTGAAAATCTCTTGACCAAGTGGATGATTGCCCGTTCTTATCAGGAGACTGAGAATTTAGATAAGGCTTATGAGCTCTATCAAGAACTGTCATCTGACCTCAAGGACAATCCAGAGTTTCTGGAGCAATATACTTATCTCTTGCGTGAATTGGGATATTTTGAAGAAGCCAAAGTGCAAGCTGAAGCCTATTTAAAACTAGTCCCAGATGATATTCAAATGCAAGAACTCATAGAAACACTTTAAAAGTTATCTCTCTAAAAGAGCGTATCCGTCAATTTGGCAGATACGTTTTTTGAAAGAAATAGAATTTTTTTACAATAACCCTTGCTAAATTGTTTATTTATGCTATAATAGGAACAATTATTTTTAGGAGGTGCAGTATGTCTTATATGTTTGAGATATTACCGAGTTTATTGAGCGGTGCAAGCATGACTTTACAGGTTTTTGTACTGGTCTTGATTTTGTCTATTCCCTTGGGCGTTTTGATTGCCTTTGCCTTGCAAGTCCATTGGAAACTCCTCCATTATCTGATCAACATTTATATCTGGATCATGCGAGGAACACCCTTGCTCTTGCAATTGATCTTTATCTATTATGTGCTCCCAAATATTGGGATTCGTTTGGATCGCCTTCCTGCGGCTATTATTGCCTTTGTTTTGAATTATGCAGCTTATTTTGCTGAAATCTTCCGTGGAGGGATTGATACCATTCCTAAGGGTCAATATGAGGCTGCTAAGGTCTTGAAGTTTAGCCCTTTTGCCACAGTGCGCTATATCATCTTACCACAGGTGACCAAAATTGTTCTTCCTAGTGTATTTAATGAAGTCATGAGTTTGGTCAAGGATACTTCTTTGGTCTATGCCTTAGGTATTTCAGATTTGATTTTGGCTAGTCGGACAGCAGCCAACCGTGATGCTAGTCTGGTTCCTATGTTCTTGGCAGGAGCAATTTACTTGATTTTGATTGGTATTGTGACTATCCTTGCCAAAAAAGTTGAGAAGAAGTACAGTTACTATAGATAGGAGGTTGCCATGTTAGAATTACGAAACATCAACAAGGCCTTTGGTGGCAAACAAATCTTAACTAATTTCAGCCTATCAATTCCTGAAAAGCAAATCCTGGCAATCGTAGGTCCATCAGGAGGTGGAAAAACAACCTTATTACGTATGTTAGCTGGACTGGAAACTATCGATTCTGGAGAAATCTACTATAACGGTGAATCGCTAGCTTTAGACGAACTAGAAAAGCGCAACCTACTAGGATTTGTCTTCCAAGATTTTCAACTTTTCCCTCATTTATCAGTTCTGGACAATCTGACCCTATCGCCTGTGAAAACTATGGGAATGAAGCAGGAAGAGGCTGAGAAGAAGGCGCGTGGACTCTTGGAACAGTTAGGACTAGCAGGGCACGCAGATGCTTATCCCTTCTCACTATCAGGTGGGCAAAAGCAGCGGGTGGCTTTGGCGCGTGCCATGATGATTGACCCAGAAATCATTGGTTACGATGAACCAACTTCTGCCTTGGATCCAGAATTACGCTTGGAAGTGGAAAAACTGATCTTGCAAAATAGGGAACTTGGTATGACGCAGATTGTGGTTACCCACGATTTACAATTCGCTGAAAATATTGCAGATGTATTATTAAAAGTAGAGCCTAAATAGGAGGAAAAATGATGAAAAAATTGATGCTTGTATTAGTCAGTCTAATGACTGCTTTGTTCTTAGCAGCTTGTGGGAAAAATTCTAGTGAAACTAGTGGAGATAATTGGTCTAAGTACGAGTCTAACAAGTCTATTACTATTGGGTTTGATAGTACTTTTGTTCCAATGGGATTTGCTCAGAAAGATGGTTCCTATGCAGGATTTGATATTGATTTAGCTACAGCTGTTTTTGAAAAATACGGAATTACGGTAAATTGGCAACCGATTGATTGGGATTTGAAAGAAGCTGAATTGACAAAAGGAACGATTGATCTGATTTGGAATGGCTATTCCGCTACAGACGAACGTCGTGAAAAGGTAGCATTCAGTAACTCATATATGAAGAATGATCAGGTATTGGTTACTAAGAAATCGTCAGGTATCACGACTGCAAAGGATATGACTGGAAAGATTTTGGGAGCTCAAGCTGGTTCATCTGGTTATGCGGACTTTGAAGGAAAGCCAGCGATTTTGAAGGATATTGTCGCTAATAATGAAGCGAATCAATACCAAACCTTTAATGAAGCCTTGATTGATTTGAAAAACGATCGAATTGACGGCCTATTGATTGATCGTGTCTATGCAAACTATTATTTAGAAGCAGAAGGCGTTTTAAACGATTATAATGTTTTTACAGTTGGACTAGAAACAGAAGCTTTTGCAGTTGGAGCACGTAAGGAAGATACAACTCTGGTTAATAAGATAAATGAAGGATTTTCTAGTCTTTACAAGGATGGTAAGTTCCAAGAAATTAGTCAAAAATGGTTTGGAGAAGATGTAGCAACCAAAGAAGTACAAGAAGGACAGTGAGATAAAATAGTGGATGAGACTGCGTTTTGATTAGCAAAACGTAGTCTTTTTATCAATTGGGAAAGAGCATGATAGCCATTTAATATAGCGGATTAAATCTGAAATAGTATACTGTGACTTCTAAAACATTGCTAGAAATTGATTTGACTTTTCCAATCAATTTGTTCAGATTTTATTTCATTTCACTATATTCTGGAAAGATTTTCTAAATTTTTTCCTCAAATTGAGTCTCTTTTCTTATCAAAAAAACCTCTGGCAAAAACCAGAGGATAAGGGGTTATTTCATTGTTGGGAAGAGTAGAACGTCACGGATAGTAGTTGTATCTGTGAGGAGCATGCAGAGGCGGTCAATACCGATTCCCAAACCACCTGTTGGTGGCATACCGTATTCAAGGGCCTCGATGTAATCGTAGTCGATGCCCGTTGCTTCATCGTCCCCAAGTTCTTTAGCTTTTGCTTGGGCTTCAAAACGGCTAAGCTGATCGATTGGGTCGTTCAACTCAGTAAAGGCATTACCGTATTCTTTAGTCATGATGAAGAGTTCGAAACGGTCTGTAAAGCGTTCGTCTTCAGGATTTTTCTTAGCGAGTGGAGACACAGCTACTGGATGTCCGTAGACAAAAGTTGGTTGGATTAAGGTTTCTTCGACAAATTCTTCAAAGAAGGCATTGATGATGTGACCAACTTCAGTGTAATGTTTCTCAACTGGAACTTTCTTCTCAGCAGCGATAGCTTTAGCTTCCTCGAAAGTCATGTCTTGCCAGAAATCTACACCAGTAATTTCTTTGATAGCATCCACCATGTGAACACGTTTAAATGGTTCGTTAATCTTGATTTCAGTTCCTTGGTAGTTGACTGGGCCGTCACCTTTAACAGCTTTAGCAGCATGTTGGATAATGCCTTCCGTCAAGTCCATGATATCTTGGAAGTCTGCATAAGCTTGGTAAATTTCGATAGAAGTAAATTCAGGGTTATGAGTAGCATCCATTCCTTCGTTACGGAAGATACGACCAATTTCATAGACACGTTCCATACCCCCAACGATAAGACGTTTTAAGTGAAGCTCAGTCGCGATACGAAGCACCATGTCAATGTTTTGGGCATTGTGGTGAGTGATAAATGGACGAGCAGCAGCACCACCGGCTTCATTATGAAGAACAGGTGTTTCTACTTCAAGGAAACCTTTTTGATCTAGATAACGACGGATTTCAGAGATGATTTTTGAACGAGTGACAAAGCGCTCAAAGCTTTCACGGTTAGAAATCAAGTCAAGGTAACGTTTGCGATAAATTGTTTCAACGTCAGTCAAACCGTGGAATTTCTCAGGAAGCGGACGAAGTGCTTTAGACAAGTGTGTGATGTGAGTCGCCTTGATAGAGAGCTCTCCCATATCTGTACGCATGACTTCACCTTCGACACCAAGGAAGTCACCTAGGTCAGCCTTTTTGAAGATTTCGTAGTTTTCTTCACCAACTTCATCTTTACGAACGTAAATCTGAATTTGACCTTCGCGGTCTTGAAGATGGGCAAAGCCGACTTTCCCTTTTCCACGTTTGGTCACCAAGCGTCCAGCGATAGTAGCATTTTCGTTTAATTCATGTAATTGTTCTTTATCAAGTTCTGCAAATTTGTCTTTTAGTTCTTGAGAGTTAGCAGTACGTTCAAAACGTTTACCGAAGGGATCGATTCCTTGTTCACGGAGCGCAGCCATTTTTTCACGGCGAACGATCTGCTGGTCATTTAGTTCTTCCATATGTTCTGTAGACATGGGTTCCTCCTAGTTTTACTCAAAATTTGATACGATGAGTCATTTTTGCGATACTCCCATTTTATCATAAATAGCAGAGAAATTCACGGATATTCTTTGAAAACTAAAAAGAACTTGACCATTGGGATCAAGTCCGATTATTTTTCTTGATAGGAAGTGTCATTCCATCTTTCCAGAGTGAAGGTTTCAAAATCCTCAGTCTCCAAAATTGTCAGACTGGCATTGGCCAAGCCTCCATCTTTGCGAAGATGAGCCTCTTTATAGCCTAGAAGAGTACGTAGGCTAGCAGTGAGATTTGCACCATGACCGACGATTAGAATGTTTTCAGCCGGACTTCCTTTCAGAGATTTGATAAATTGAATAGTACGCTGAGTCGTAGAGTAGAGGGATTCCGCTTCAAACATCTTCGTATCAAACTGAGCGAGATTAGAGCGAAAGGCCTTGATTTGTCGTGGATAGATGGCATTGAGCGTAGCGATTTTTAATCCCTCTAGTTTGCCAAGTTGCCATTCACGTAGGTCAGGAATGCTCTTTAAAGGACAAGGGGCCTGGAGTTGACTTTGGATAATTTCAGCAGATTTAACTGCTCTGGGTAAATCACTAGAATAAATCGTATCAAAAGGAATTTCCTTGAGATACTGCCCAAGTTGTTTTAGGGTGTCAATAGACTCTGGAAGAAGGGGAGAGTCACCACTAGCTCCTTGAAAACGTCCTTCAAGATTCCAGAGGGTGCGACCATGACGAACAAAATAGAGTTTCATTACTTACTTTCCTCCAAGATGTCAGCAAAGTCCGCTTTTACAAAGCTGGCTAAGTCTTGAGGTCGGATGATGATACTGTGCCCGACTTCTCCAGCAGAGACAATCATTTTATCCAAATCCAAGGCTTTTTGATCAATAAAAATTGGATAATTGTGTTTCTGACGAATACCGACAGGGTTGTTAGCTCCATGAACATAGCCTGTCGTTTTTTCCAAATCTTTTTGAGGAATCATACTCACTTTTTTATTGCCAGAAACCTTTGCTAGTTTTTTCTCAGCGAGGTGTTCTGTTATGGGAAGGATTCCGATGATTGGTCCTGTCTTGTCTCCCAAAAGAGCCAAGGTTTTAAAGATATGTGTTCGATCATACTCTGAAGGAAGTTCTCCTTCAAGCGCATTGATTTGAATCCCTGTGTGCTCAATCCCTGCCCTAGTTAAGATTTGTTCAACCAAGGTTTTTTTAATCTTGATTTTCTTTGCCATTATTTATATTTATCCTCCAACTGACTCATCCAGATACCAAGCCAAATACCAAGTGCGAAGAAGAAGGCGATGAGAACATAACTCACAATAGAAAGTCCGGTGTATTGGATACTTTCAGCATTTCCGGCATTTGGGATCAAAATTAAGAGGGTGCTTGAAAGCACAATCCCAATGATAAAGTGATAAACACGGGAGTGGTAGTTGTTCAAGGCGTGATCCATTAATTTTGAAAAGATAATGAGGGTTGCTCCTGCACCAATCCCGATAGGAAGGAAGGTACCAAACAAATCAAAGGTCTTAAAACCAGTGAGCATTGGAGCGTACAGTCCCAAAATCAAAAGTAGATTTGACGGACTTAAACCAGGTACCAAGACACCAAGAGCTAAAAGAACACCTGCTAAGATGAAGTTTGCAAAACTAGCACTGAGTGACCCTACGACAAAATTTAGCGCGTAAAGACCCAATCCTGAAAGGATAAAGGTAGTCCAGAACCAGACAAGGTCAATCTTATCACGATCAGATTCTCGAGTAGATTCTTTAAGGAGGCTAGGAACTGTACCGATGATAGCTCCAGCAAAGCTCCATAAAACATAGACTTGATAGTTTTCTAGCAAATACTCAATCGGATAGGAAAACAAACCAATGCCTAGCAACATCCCGATAGCTACTGGGATAAAGTAAAGGACATTCTCTTTAAAATCTTTAAAGGGGTGAGCCAGAAAGCCAATCATTCGCTCGTAAATACCCAAAATAGCTGCTAAAACACCGCCAGAAATTCCCGGTAGGATAAATCCTAATGCGATGACGATTCCTTTAATAACTCGTGCAATCCATGAAAACATAATAAAATCCTCAATTTCATAAAATTCTTTCTCTATGCTATCAATTATAACACAGACGGGGAGAAAATGAAAAAACAAGTGAAAAAGTTTGTTATTTTCACTTGTCTTATGGTCTTAAAAATAGTTTTCTGAAGGTTTCTTCCTTCTCTTTAGCAGTAGAAATCAAATTGATGTCCAAATGATGTTCAAATCCTGCAATTCTCCCCTTAGAAGTGTACTGGTGGAGATCATAGTCCAGATCAGTATTTGGTTTCGTTTCAAAATAACCAGAGTCTGTTCCATAGGAAGGAATCCAAATAGCAGAGAACTTATCCGTACTGATACTGTGCTCTTGCATGAAATAAACTCCAACGTAGATTCCGATATTTTTAGCACCGAGAGCTGCCAGTTTGGCACGAAAGGCTTCAACACCTTCATTCATATCGGACATTGTTTTTTCTTCAACATCTAACCAGTAGTAGCTAGGATTGTAGGGAGAAGCAGCGTTGTAGAAGACTTCAGCAGCCTTCTCCATTTCTTCCTTATTTTTTCCAGCTACATAGGCATAAACCCCCACAGGGACATTCCGTTTTTGAAATTCTGCTATATGATTTTTATAAGCTTTATCGACACCATTGATAAAGGCAGCATCATTTGCTTCAGTATGCTGAGCCCCATTGTGCACGCGAACGATAACACCAGAAATGTTTTGAGCCAAGATGTCGTAGTTGATTTCCTCAGGTCTTTGCCAACCAGAGACATCGATAATGGGCTTGTCAAGATTATGCAAGGCTTGTGTTTCAACTTGAAGAGCATTTGGTTTTGTTTTGATAGGATGATCCTCAAAACTTGGTCTATTGAGGAGTAAAATCGCTATGAAAATTCCAAATAAACTAAAAATAATAGCAGGATGAATTTTTTTTCTCATACTTGTTTAGTTTATCGTAAAAATTTAAAAAAATCAAAGGAAACAGTTTAGAAATGTAGACAAGTAGGGGAGATTTTCAGGAAAGCACCTGTTTGTTTGTTCTTTAAAAGTAAAATTATGGTATAATATAAGGGAATTTTTACAGAAAAGAGAATAGTATGTCAAATTATGCCATTATTTTAGCAGCGGGTAAAGGTACTCGCATGAAATCAGATCTTCCAAAAGTACTTCATAAAGTAGCAGGAATTTCGATGTTGGAACATGTTTTTCGCAGTGTTGGTGCTATTCAACCTGAAAAAACAGTTACTGTAGTTGGTCACAAGGCAGAGCTAGTTGAGCAAGTATTAGCCGGTCAGACGGACTTTGTTACCCAAACAGAACAACTAGGAACTGGGCATGCTGTCATGATGGCAGAGCCTATTCTCCAAAATCGTACAGGCCACACATTGGTTATCGCTGGAGATACTCCTCTGATTACAGGTGAAAGCTTGAAAAACCTCTTGGATTTCCATATTAATCACAAAAATGTTGCGACGATTTTAACAGCTGAAGCAGCTGATCCTTTTGGATATGGTCGTATCGTCCGTAACGATAATGCTGAGGTTCTTCGTATTGTTGAGCAGAAAGATGCCACAGACTTTGAAAAACAAATCAAGGAAATCAATACTGGAACTTACGTATTTGACAATGAACGTCTTTTTGAAGCCCTTAAAAACATCAACACCAACAATGCCCAAGGTGAGTACTATATTACTGACGTGATTGGTATTTTCCGTAATGCGGGTGAAAAGGTTGGGGCCTATACTCTCAAGGATTTTGATGAAAGTCTTGGGGTAAATGACCGTGTAGCTCTAGCGACTGCAGAAGCAGTGATGCGTCGCCGTATCAACCAAAAGCATATGGTTAATGGTGTTAGCTTTGTCAATCCGGAAGCAACTTACATCGACATTGATGTTGAGATTGCTCCCGAAGTCCAAATCGAAGCTAATGTTACCTTGAAAGGTCAAACGAAGATTGGTGCTGAGACTGTTTTGACAAACGGTACTTATGTAGTGGATAGCACTATCGGAGCTGGAGCTGTGATTACCAACTCTATGATTGAGGAAAGTACAGTTGCAGACGGCGTGACTGTTGGCCCTTATGCCCATATTCGTCCAGGTTCAAGTCTGGCTGCTCAAGTTCACATTGGAAATTTTGTTGAAGTAAAAGGCTCTTCAATCGGTGAAAATACCAAGGCGGGTCATTTGACTTATATCGGAAACTGTGAAGTGGGTAGCAACGTTAATTTCGGTGCAGGAACTATTACAGTCAACTACGATGGTAAAAACAAATACAAAACTGTCATTGGCAATAATGTCTTTGTTGGCTCAAACTCAACTATTATTGCTCCTGTAGAACTTGGGGATAATTCTCTGGTTGGAGCGGGTTCAACCATTACCAAGAATGTTCCTGCCGATGCCATCGCTATCGGTCGTGGACGACAAGTTAACAAAGACGAGTACGCAACACGCTTACCTCATCATCCTAAGAACCAGTAGGAGTCGATCATGGAATTTGAAGAAAAAACGATTCACCGAAAGGAAATCTATCAAGGTCCTATTTTCAAACTAGTACAAGACCAGGTAGAACTACCAGAAGGAAAGGGTACTGCCCAACGTGACTTGATTTTTCACAATGGAGCTGTTTGTGTACTAGCTGTGACATCTGAGGACAAAATTGTTCTCGTTAAGCAATACCGAAAGGCTATCGAGGCGGTCTCTTATGAGATTCCTGCAGGCAAACTAGAACTTGGTGAAAATGCAGATCCAATGGCAGCTGCCCTTCGTGAATTGGAAGAAGAGGTTGCCTACACTGCTAAGTTAGAGCTTTTATATGATTTCTATTCTGCGATTGGTTTTTGCAATGAAAAACTAAAACTCTATCTTGCTAGTGATTTGGTCAAGGTGGAAAACCCTCGTCCACAAGATGATGATGAAACCTTGGAAGTTTTAGAAGTCAGTCTAGAGGAAGCCAAGAACCTGATCCAGTCAGGTCATATCTGTGATGCCAAGACTATCATGGCAATCCAGTACTGGGAACTACAAAAGAAATAGAGGAGAAACCCATGGGAAAACCTTTATTAACAGACGAAATGATTGAACGTGCCAACCGAGGTGAGAAAATCTCAGGACCACCTCTTCAAGATGATGAGGAAACCAAGATCCTACCAACGTCTTCACAACATTTTGGTAATTCACGTTCTAGAGACCGCGGTTTTAGTCAAGATACACTTACAATCGAAGTAGAACCAACGATTCATAAGAGCCGCCGAATTGAGAACACCAAGAGAAATGGTTTTAATTCAAAACTCAATCGTATCTTGTTTGCAGTCATCCTACTCTTGATTTTGTTAATTTTAGCGATGAAACTCTTGTAATTGGAAAGGACATCAAATGAAAATTGGAATCATTGCAGCAATGCCAGAGGAACTCCTACACTTGACTCAAAATTTAGAACAAGCACAAGAAGTCCAAGTTCTCGGAAATACCTACTATACTGGCACTGTTGGCAAGACAGAAGTTGTTCTAGTTCAGAGTGGGATTGGGAAGGTCATGTCGGCTATGAGTGTAGCAGTGTTAGCTGACCATTTCCAAGTAGAAGCTATCATCAATACAGGATCTGCAGGTGCTCTTGCAGAAGGGATTGCTGTTGGTGATGTCGTGATTGCGGATAAACTTGTCTACCATGATGTGGATGTGACTGCTTTTGGCTATGCTTATGGTCAGATGGCTGGTCAACCTCTTTACTTTGAATCAGATCAGAAGTTTATCACTAGGATTAAAGAAAGTTTATCTCAAGCAGAACAGACCTGGCACCTAGGCTTGATTGCTACAGGGGACAGTTTTATAGCTGGAGATGATAAGATTGCTAGTATCAAATCCCACTTCCCTGATGTTTTAGCAGTTGAAATGGAAGGGGCTGCTATTGCACAAGCAGCACAGGCTCTTGACCTACCTTTCCTCGTCATTCGTGCTATGAGTGACAATGCCAATCACGAAGCCTCTATCTCTTTTGATGAGTTTATTATCGAAGCTGGACGTCGTTCTGCCCAAGTCTTACTAGCCTTTTTAAAGGCCTTGAATTAAGCGGAAATTTGACAGTTTATCTAGCTTATGATAAGATTTAAATAAAGAAAAGCTAGAAAACGTTTCAGAGGATATTATGAGTATTGAAATGACCGTCAGCGAGATTGCAGAGGTCTTAGGACTATCTCGTCAGGCAATCAACAATCGTGTCAAAGAACTTCCCGAAGAAGACACGAAAAAAAATGACAAAGGTGTAACAGTAGTTACTCGAAGTGGCTTAATCAAGCTAGAAGAAATCTATAAAAAAACGATTTTTGAAGATGAACCAGTCAGTGATGATGTCAAACAACGCGAACTGATGGAAATCTTGGTCGATGAGAAAAATGCTGAAATTCTTCGTTTGTACGAGCAACTCAAGGCCAAGGATCAGCAACTGGCAGAAAAAGATGAGCAGATGCGCATCAAAGACCGCCAGATTGCAGAAAAGGACAAACAATTGGACCAACAGCAACAGTTAACTCTTCAAGCAATGAAGGATCAAGAAAGCTTGAAACTCGAGTTGGATCAAGCAAAAGAAGAAGTCCAAGCAACCAAAAAAGGCTTTTTTGCTCGCCTATTTGGAGGAAAATAAAGAAGCTGTTTGGGTTATTCACTAACCTAATAGCTTCTTTTCTTATTTATAGTTTAAATTGAGTCGAAATTGAGGTAAATGATGGAAAAATTAAGAGACTATATCGCCTTTGACTTAGAATTCAATCAACACGAAGGGGTTACCCATTTAATTCAGGTATCAGCAGTTCGCTTTCAAGATGGTCAAGAGATAGGTGCTTTTGATTCTTATGTCCATACCAGCGTGCCTTTAAAGAGTTTTATCAATGGTTTGACAGGAATTACAGCTGAAACTTTGAAAGATGCGCCAATGGTGGAGCAAGTTTTAAAGGACTTTCAAGCATTTGTTGGCAATTCACCTATCGTTGGATACAATGCAGCTAAGAGTGATTTGCCTATTCTCTTGGAGCATGGCTTGGACTATCGTGACCAGTACAAGGTCGACCTATATGATGAGGCTTTTGAACGTCGTAGTTCCGACCTACACGGCATAGCTAACCTCAAACTGCAAACTGTGGCGAATTTTTTAGGCTTTAAAGGTCAATCGCATAATAGTTTAGAAGATGCCCGCATGACGGCGCGTGTTTATGAAGCCTTTTTGGAGTCTGACGAAGGAAAACTATTGCTAGAAGAACAGAGTAATCTATCCATGAATCCCTTTGGTGGGCTAGACTTATCTCAATTTCTAGACTAGGAGTGCCTATGAAACCTGAAAAACCTAAAAAACTAGGTTTTAGGAAAATTTACCTCAACCTAGATAAAGTTCTCTTCCTCTTTTTCTTAATTTTCATGATGGTGGAATATCTGTGGCTACCTCTCAATTCCTTTCTTGCTGGTCTTTTACTCAGCCAAACAGGCTATTTGTTTATTTCTTACAATAATATTTTTGCCATTATCACGAGTTCTCCTCTAATCAGTCTGGCCTTTCTCGTCTTGATTGTAATCAATCTTTTGGTGGCCTATTTCCAGATTTGCCTCCTCTTTATTGGGGCGCGTCACCTTCTCTACCACGAAAAGAGAACCTTGATTGAGTACAGTCGCAAAGTTTTCCAGCAAAGTTTTCTGTTCATGAAACGCTTGAGCTTCTGTAAGATGGCCTTTGTATTCTTCTACGTAGCCATGCTCTTTCCTTTTATCAGGAAAATTTTAAAAATTTATTACTTAAATAAAATCGTTATTCCAGACTTTATTGTGACTTATCTGGAAGACAAGTACTGGCTAGTGGGCTTGATGATTTTTGCATCTGCTTGGATTTTGCTCTATGTGTCTGTCCGACTCATGTTTGCCCTTCCGAAGATTCTCTTTGAAAAGAGGACTGTGAGAGAAGGAGTAAAATATAGCCTACAAAAGACAAAAAAACAAGTTCTCTTTTATGCTTGGAACTTGCTACTCATTATTATTAAAACCTATCTCTTTTTCTTCCTTCTCTTGACTCCCTTGCTAATAGGACAGATTGTAATTGACAATTTAACACAGAAAGAATCACTGATTCTTGGAGTTATCAACTTTGTCTTGATAAAAAACATCCACTATATGGCCTTGACCTATTTCCTTGTTAAGTTTGTCTCCTTTTTGACAGGTGAGGAACTGGAGATTATGCCAAGAAGAAAAAAAGATCATTTGATGAGATGGGGAGTTATGGGCTGCGCTAGTATCTTTTTTGCGCTGGAAGGTTATATCTATCTGGAAGCTCCTGTGACAAATACCCCTTTAGTCATTTCACATAGGGGCGTTTCAAACAAAAATGGTGTACAAAACACTGTACAGTCTTTGGAAAAAACAGCGCAACTGAAACCAGATTTGATTGAAATGGATGTACAGGAGACCAAAGATGGTCAGTTTGTGATGATGCATGACGCCAATCTTAAGAACTTAGCAGGTATCAATGCCAGACCTCAAGACTTGACTTTGGAGGAGTTGACAGGGTTAGATATTTCTGAAAATGGCTATCGAACCAAAATATCTAGTTTTGATGACTATCTCAATCGCGCGAATGAACTTCATCAAAGATTGTTGATTGAAATCAAAACCAGTAAAAAAGACAGTCCACAAATGATGGAACGTTTTCTAGAGAAGTATGGAACAATTATCAAGCAGTATGGTCATCAGATGCAATCACTAGACTATCATGTGATTGACCAAGTTTTGAAATATGATTCGACTATTCCAGCTTATTTCATCTTGCCTTATAATAGTATTTTCCCAAAAACCAAGGCAACGGGCTATACTATGGAGTATTCAACATTGGATGAATATTTTGTCACTAAACTTTGGTATACAGAACAAAAGCTTTACGTATGGACCATCAATAGCTCTGACGCACTTGATAAATCGTTGCAGTTGTCAGTGGATGGGATGATTACAGATGACATGGAGATGCTACAGGAGACTTTAGCAGCAGCTCAGGAAGATCCAGAATACACCGATCTCCTTTTGAAGAAAGCTACGGAGTTCTTTAATTTCTAACAGAGAAAAAAAGGAGAAGTGAACCTTCCTCCTTTTTCTGTAGGTGATTAGAACGGTAATTTTCCAGCGAAAGCACCTAGTTTTTTCTTAGTCGTTTCGTCGATTTGTTCTAGAGCAGCGTTGATGGCTTGAACGGTCATATCAGACAAGGTTTCTAGGTCTTCTGGATCTACAACTGCTGGGTTAAAGTCAATACTGACCACCTTTTTGTCTCCAGTTAAAGTTGCTTGAACAAGGTCTTGAGCAGATTTTCCAACAAATTGCATAGCGGCAAGTTCTGCTTGACTTTGTTCCATTTGTTTTTGAAGTTTTTGTGCTTGGCGCATCATGTTTTGCATGTTCATCATAGTGATTTACAGTTCCCTTTTTCTATTATTTTCTTTTTTATTTTATCAATTTTAGGAGTAAAAGTCTATTATTAGTTTAAAGATAAATTTCAAGTTCAAGTTAGTCAGCAAGCAGTCTTCTCTGGGAGACTTGTAGTCCAAGCATTTTTTAGGATAGTTGTTGATCCAATTTTCGATGAAGGCGACTTCTTTAGGAGTCGTTTTCTTGGTTCCTTTAGGCAACCATCTACGAATGAGCCTGTTGTGATTCTCATTAGTTCCCTTTAGGGGTGTGCATAGTAGATATGTTCCTTAGAAAACACATCAGACAAGCGGTTGAATTCGGCTCCATTATCTGCCGTGATGGAAAGAATCTTGTATTGTCTTAAGATGGGTTTTAGAGCCCGATTGACCGACTCAGCGCTCTTATTTGGAATCAATCGGATGATTTGATATCTACTCTTTCGATCCGTCAAAACGAACAAACAGTAGTTTTTCGCTCTCGTAAGTAGAACCGTATCAATATCATAATGCCCATTCTCCAAGCGAAGATTGATAGCCTTGGGACGCTGTTCGATGGATTGACCAGCAGGTTTAAAGTTGAGGCTAGCTTGTTTCTTGACAGTTTTTCCTTTTCTAGGATACAGGAGGTTCTGTTTGGTTAGTCCTAATTTTCCGTGATGAATCCAGTAGTAGATGGTAGAAATTCCCACGTTAACTCCCTTAGCTTTGGCCATCATTTCAGGAGACAACTTTTGGTTATGATAGTGGAGGATCTTTACCGAAAAAGCCCTACTATCCAATAGCGAATCCTACTGTACTAGTCCTTTTTCAGTCTATCTATGGTATAATAGAAGATAGATTTATCAATTGGAGAATAAAGGATTTTATGATTAAACTTGTAGCAACCGATATGGATGGAACCTTTCTAGATGGAGAGGGTCGGTTTGATATGAAACGCCTCAAAAACGTACTTGTTTCCTACAAGGAAAAGGGGATTTATTTTGCTGTGGCTTCAGGTCGTGGTATCTTGTCCCTGAAAAAGCTGTTTGCGGATGTACGTGATGAAGTGATTTTTATAGCTGAAAATGGGAGCTATGTTGAGTTTCATGGTGAGGATATGTACGAGGCTACTATGTCTCGGGATTTTTACTTGAGCACTTTTGAAGCTTTGAAGAAATCGCCTTATTTTGATGAAAGAAAAATGCTCCTGACTGGGAAAAAAGCTTGTTATGTTTTGGATACAGTGGATGAGACCTATCTCATGTTTAGCCGTCACTACAATGAAAACATTCAAAAAGTAGCGAGTTTAGAAGATATCACAGATGAGATTTTTAAATTCACTACTAACTTTACTGAAGAAACGATAGAAGCTGGAGAGGCTTGGGTCAACGAAAACGTTCCTGGTGTGAAAGCCATGACAACTGGTTTTGAATCCATTGATATTGTCTTGGACTATGTTGATAAGGGAGTTGCTATTGTTGAGCTGGCTAAAAAGCTGGGTCTAACCATGGATCAGGTCATGGCGTTTGGAGATAATCTCAATGATCTTCACATGATGCAGGTTGTCGGTCACCCAATCGCTCCTGAAAATGCGCGACCAGAGATATTAGAATTAGCAGAAGCAGTGATTGGCCACCATAAGGACCAGTCAGTGATGGCCTATATGGAGGGCTTGTAATGGCAGATATTAAATTGATTGCATTGGACTTAGATGGCACCTTGCTGACAACGGATAAAAAGCTGACAGATCGAACTAAGGCGGTCCTCAAAGCTGCGCGTGACCGTGGCATCAAGGTCGTACTGACAACGGGACGTCCTCTAAAGGCTATGGATTTCTTTCTCCATGAGCTAGGGACTGACGGTCAGGAGGACGAGTACACCATCACCTTTAATGGAGGTCTAGTTCAGAAAAATACGGGAGAGATTCTCGATAAAACAGTCTTTTCAATCGACGATGTGGCACGATTGTACGAGGAAACTGAAAAACTCGGATTACCGTTAGATGCTATTTCAGAAGGAACAGTCTATCAAATCCAGTCTGACCAAGAAAGTCTCTATGCTAAGTTCAATCCAGCCTTGACTTTCGTACCTGTCGCTTTTGAAGATCTATCTAGTCAGATGACATATAATAAATGTGTGACTGCCTTTGCCCAAGAACCTTTGGATGCAGCGATTCAACAGATTTCTCCAGAATTGTTTGACCAATATGAAATCTTCAAATCGCGTGAAATGCTATTGGAATGGTCCCCTAAAAACGTCCACAAGGCAACAGGTTTAGCAAAATTAATTAAACACTTGGGAATCGATCAAAGTCAAGTCATGGCTTGTGGAGACGAGGCCAATGACCTTTCTATGATTGAGTGGGCAGGTCTAGGAGTTGCCATGCAAAATGCAGTTCCTGCGGTTAAGGAGGTTGCCGATGTGATTACCCCTATGACCAACGACGAGGAAGCCGTTGCCTGGGCTATCGAAGAATACGTGCTAAAGGAGAATTAGAATATGGGATTATTTGACCGTCTATTCGGGAAAAAAGAAGAGCCGAAAATCGAAGATGTTGTAAAAGAAGCACTGGAAAATCTTGATTTGTCAGAAGAGGTTGAAGAAAGCCAAGCGGCAGTCGAAGAAACTTCTCAGGAAGAGACAACAAGAGAAAAAGTGGAAGAAACACCTGCTCAAGAAGAAATTCCTCAGGTCTCGACAGAAGAATTCATTGAACCAGAAGCAGTCGAGGAAACTGTTCAGGAAGAGTTTGAGCTAGAATCTGATGAATTGGAACAATTCCAAGAGACTGAAGAAGTTTTAGAAGAAGAAAGCCAAGAAACTGAAGAGGAACTAGCGTCTGAAGTCATAGAAGAACTCCCTCAGGTTGAAGAAACCGTTCAGGAAAAATATGATCGCAGTCTCAAGAAAACGCGTACCGGATTCGGTGCTCGTTTGAATGCCTTCTTTGCCAACTTCCGTTCAGTCGATGAAGAATTCTTCGAGGAATTGGAAGAACTGCTCATCATGAGCGACGTCGGTGTGCAAGTTGCTTCAAACTTAACAGAAGAACTACGCTATGAAGCCAAATTAGAAAACGCTAAGAAGCCAGACGCACTCCGCCGTGTCATTATCGAGAAATTGGTTGAACTCTATGAGAAGGATGGCAACTACGATGAACAAATCCATTTCCAAGATGGTTTGACCGTGATGCTCTTTGTCGGTGTTAACGGTGTTGGGAAGACAACTTCTATTGGGAAATTAGCTCATCGTTACAAGCAAGCTGGCAAGAAAGTTATGCTGGTTGCTGCAGATACCTTCCGTGCAGGGGCAGTGGCCCAGCTAGCTGAATGGGGCCGTCGTGTGGATGTTCCCGTTGTGACAGGACCTGAAAAGGCTGATCCAGCTAGCGTCGTCTTTGATGGGATGGAACGTGCTGTAGCTGAAGGGATTGATGTCCTTATGATTGATACAGCAGGTCGTCTGCAAAACAAGGACAACCTTATGGCCGAGTTGGAAAAGATTGGCCGTATTATCAAGCGTGTCGTTCCTGAAGCACCCCATGAAACCTTCCTGGCACTTGATGCTTCAACTGGACAGAACGCCTTGGTACAAGCTAAGGAATTTTCTAAGATAACACCATTGACAGGAATTGTCTTGACAAAAATTGACGGAACAGCCCGTGGCGGTGTCGTTCTGGCAATTCGTGAAGAACTCAATATCCCTGTAAAATTGATCGGTTTCGGTGAAAAAATCGATGATATCGGTGAATTTAACTCTGAAAACTTTATGAAGGGTCTCTTAGAAGGCTTGATTTAATACAAAATAAATATCCTACAAGTCAATCTTGCAGGATATTTTTGCTATTCTAAACGGCCATCTTCACGATAGGCGATATCTGGTTGCCAGGTCCATTTGGCTCCATACTTCTCAAGTAAGTCAAAGCTAGCTTGTGGCCCCATGCTTCCAGCTTTATAATCGTAGAGTGGAGCACCGTTTTCAGCCCAGAGCTCTTCGATACGGTCAATCAATTTCCAAGAAGCACTTACCTCATCCCAGTGGCTAAAATTGGTTGAGTTGTTGTTCAAAACATCGTAGATTAATTTCTCGTATGGGTCTGGTGAGGCTCCAGTAGCAGTAGCATCTGTACGGTAATCCAGAGAGCTTGGTGCGAGGTTAAATTCTTCACCGACTTGTTTACCATTGAGACTGAGTGAGAATCCTTCAGTTGGTTGGATATAGATGGTCAAGATATTTGGCGCCAAAGGATCACCGAAGATAGAGTCCATTTGCTTAAAGACGATATTGACGTGAGTTCCTTTTTCAGTCAGACGTTTCCCTGTTCGGAAGAAGAAAGGAACACCACGGAAGCGATCGCTGTCTACAAAGAAGGCACCAGATGCAAAGGTTTCTGTTGTAGATTCAGGGTCTACATTTGGCTCGCTACGATAAGAAATGTATTTCATGCCATCGATTTTACCAGAGCGGTACTGACCACGGATAAACTGTTCTTTCAGTTCTTCCTCAGTTGGATGATAGAGGTTTTTAAAGACCTTTATCTTTTCAGCACGAATCTCATCCTTTGTAAAGCTAGCGGGTTTGTCCATGGCTAGAAGAGAGAGGAGTTGGAGAGTATGGTTTTGAACCATGTCACGGAGGGCACCAGATTGATCATAGTAGCCACCACGTTCTTCAACACCCAAGCGCTCTGCAAAGGTAATTTGAACATTATCGATGTGTTCGCGATTCCAAACATTCTCAAAGATCATGTTGGCAAAACGAACTGCAAAGATACTCTGAATCATTTCTTTGCCTAGGTAATGGTCGATACGGTAGATTTGCTCTTCATCAAAGGCCGCAAGGAGCTCTTCATTGAGTTTGCTGGCTGTCTCGTAGTCTGTACCAAATGGTTTCTCAACAATCAAGCGCTCAAAACCTTTGCCATCGACAATGTTTTCAGATTTGAGGTGCTTGGCAATGGTTCCAAAGAACTGAGGTGCCATGGACAAGAAGAAGAGCTTGTTGTGTTCAGCTTGGTATTTTTCGTTAAGGTCAGCTTGTAATTGGCGCAAAGCAATGTAATGTTCCGTATCATTCACATCATGGCTTTGATAGTAGAAGTGGCTAGCAAATTCTTGGGCTTGCTCGGTACTATCTGCCAAATCAAGGATGGACTCGACAACTACAGATTCAAAATATTCCTTACTCCAAGGTCTACGAGCTGTTCCGATGACTGCAAAATGCTCAGAGAGATTGCCTGATTTATAGAGTCTGAAAAGGGAAGGGTAGAGTTTGCGTTTAGCTAAATCTCCACTCGCACCGAAAATTGTAACAATAACCTTTGATGACATCTAGCTACCTAATTTCTATATTTTTTCCTAGTTGGACTAGGGATGAGATTTCCTCATTATCATAGTTTTTATTTTATCATAATTTTCAAAAAAATCAAAAAATCCAATACGCAATAAAAAAACTGTAAGGAAAACCCTACAGTTTTGTTTTATACGTTTAAGACCTTGTCCAAGAACTCTTTCAGTCGAGGGTGTTGCGGGTTGTCAAAGATTTGATCTGGAGTTCCATCTTCTAGGAATTCACCATCAGCCGTAAAGATAACACGGTTGGCCACCTGACGAGCAAATCCCATCTCATGGGTTACGATAATCATGGTCATGCCTTGTTCCGCCAATTCCTTCATAACATTCAGTACATCTCCGACCATTTCAGGGTCAAGAGCGGAAGTTGGCTCATCAAAGAGCATGATATCAGGATTCATGGCAAGTCCACGAGCGATAGCTACACGTTGTTTCTGACCACCTGAAAGGCTATCTGGGTTGGCATTAGCCTTGTCTGCAAGACCGACTTTCTCCAGCAACTCCATTCCCAATTTTTCAGCTTCTTCTTTGGTCATCCGTTTGTGTTCAATAGGAGCAAAAGTGATATTCTCTAGGACGGACATGTGAGGAAAGAGATTGAAGTGTTGGAAGACCATTCCCACGTTCTCACGAACATGGTCGACATTGGTTGATTTTTCAGTTAAATCATAACCATTCACCGTGATGTGGCCGCTCGTTACCTCCTCGAGAAGGTTGAGGCTGCGAAGGAAAGTGGATTTACCAGAACCCGAAGGACCGATGATACAGACAACATCCCCTTCATAGAATTTAGTCGTAATTCCTTTTAAAACTTCATTTTTTCCATAATACTTATGCAAATCATTTACATCAATTTTTAATTTTGCCATTAACGAATCCTCTTTTCTAAGCGTTTCGCTAGTCTAGTCAAAAGCGTGATAATTACAAGATAGAAGATAGCAAGGATTGCATACATCTTGAAACTTTGGTAGTTACGGGCGATGATGATCTTACCAGTTTGGAAAAGTTCCACCAGACCGATAGCAGATACGATGGTTGTATCTTTAAGAGCGATAACGAATTGGTTGACAAAGTTTGGCAACATCAATTTAGTTGCTTGTGGCAAGATAATCTTACGCATGGTTTTTCCGTAAGAGATACCAAGACTGCGGCTGGCCTCCATTTGTCCAACTGGAACAGCTTGAATCCCACCACGAACGATTTCAGCGATATAAGCAGCAGCATTGAGTGAGAGGGCGATGGTACCAGCTACAAAGTCATTGATTGGACTCTGTTGACCTGTGATAGACTCGATAAAGTTTGGAATTCCCCAGAAGATGAAGGCTGCAAGAATCATCAAGGGAATACCACGTATAACGTCAACGAAGATCTCAGAGATAAGACGAAGAGATTTGTATGGGCTTACGCTAAACATACCAAAGATAATCCCAATTACAATGGCAATCGCAAACGAGATAAGTGCTAAAGCGAGAGTGATTCCAAGCCCGCTAAGGAGTTGTTTGTAGTTGTTTTGAAGCAAGCCCCAGATAGTAGTTTCGTCAACTGTACTTGTAGAAGTAGTTGCTGCTCCGCTAGCTAGATACTTGTCGAGAATTTTTTGGAATTCACCGTTTGCTTTGAGGTTAGCAAGCCCCTTATTGAACATCTGAATCAATTCAGGATTGGTTCCTTTTTTAACGGCAAAGGCTGTTTCACCGATTGGAGTTCCAGCGATTGGTGTTTTCAATTTTTGCCCTTGGCTGATAGAATATTTGAGAACGGGCTCATCATCCATCACGGCATCTATAGCTCCAGTGTTGAGACTGTCATACATAGATGAGCCATCTGAAAAAGTTTTAATCTTGTAGCCGTATTTGCTTTGATTTTCAGTAAGGAACGTTTGAGAAGCAGTTCCGTTTTTAACACCGACAGTTTTATCCTTGAGGTCTTCATAAGAAGCAATGGTACTGGATTCTTTTACACCGAGAATCGTATTAGCAGTGTAGTAGGAATCTGAGAAGTCAAATGTAGCTTTACGAGCGTCCGTAACAGACATACCAGCGATGATACCGTCTGCTTGTCCAGCCTGAACAGCACTGATTGCTGCGTCAAATCCTGGGTTGGTAATTTCAATTTCGAAACCTTGATCTTTGGCAATAGCTTTAATCAAGTCCATATCAATACCAGTGTACTCGTTGTTTGAATTTTGAAATACAAAAGGTGCAAAAGATGAATCACTTGCAATAATATACTTTGATTTAGCAGTGTCAGCTTTTGCTATTCCTAGTGAGAAAATGGGAAATAAAATAAGCAAACATGCTAGGATTTTTTTCTTCATTTTTAGTCTCCTTTCTGAATATTTTTTAATTATAACAGAAAAAAAGCCAGAAGGCAAATTTTAATGATTTTCATGTAAGAAGATGTGACATAAAAGTGCGAATTTGCTAAATCCAGAGATAAAGAATCTAGTGGAATTTATGGTAAAATAGAAGGATAGAAAGTGTGTACGAGGTAATTATGATTAATCGAATTACAGACAATCAATTTAAACTAGTATCAAAATACCAACCTTCAGGAGATCAACCACAAGCGATTGAGCAGTTGGTTGACAATATCGAGGGTGGAGAGAAAGCTCAAATCCTCATGGGGGCGACAGGTACAGGGAAGACCTATACCATGAGTCAGGTCATTTCCAAAGTCAATAAACCAACTCTGGTCATCGCCCATAATAAGACTCTGGCAGGACAACTCTATGGGGAGTTTAAGGAATTTTTCCCTGAAAATGCTGTTGAGTATTTTGTTTCCTACTATGATTATTACCAACCAGAGGCCTATGTACCTTCAAGCGATACCTATATTGAGAAGGATAGTTCTGTCAATGACGAGATTGATAAGCTCCGACACTCAGCGACTTCAGCCCTTTTGGAGCGTAATGATGTTATTGTAGTGGCCTCAGTCTCTTGTATATATGGTCTGGGTTCGCCCAAGGAATACGCTGATAGTGTTGTTAGTCTGCGTCCAGGTCTGGAGATTTCTCGTGATAAACTTTTGAATGATTTGGTCGATATTCAGTTTGAACGTAATGATATTGATTTCCAACGCGGAAGATTCCGTGTTCGTGGGGATGTGGTGGAGATTTTCCCAGCTTCTCGTGATGAACATGCTTTTCGAGTGGAGTTCTTTGGAGATGAGATTGACCGTATCCGCGAAGTGGAGGCTCTGACAGGTCAGGTATTGGGAGAAGTGGATCATTTGGCGATTTTCCCAGCCACTCACTTTGTGACTAATGATGACCACATGGAGGTTGCTATTGCCAAGATTCAGGCAGAGTTGGAAGAGCAGTTAACTGTCTTTGAGAAGGAAGGCAAACTGCTAGAAGCCCAGCGTTTGAAACAGCGCACAGAGTATGATATTGAGATGTTACGTGAGATGGGTTATACAAATGGGGTTGAGAACTACTCTCGTCACATGGATGGTCGTAGTGAAGGAGAGCCTCCTTATACGCTTCTTGACTTCTTCCCAGATGATTTCTTGATTATGATTGATGAAAGTCACATGACCATGGGGCAAATCAAAGGTATGTACAATGGAGACCGTTCGCGTAAGGAAATGTTGGTCAATTATGGTTTCCGTTTGCCGTCTGCCTTAGACAATCGTCCTCTCCGTCGGGAGGAGTTTGAGAGTCATGTGCATCAGATTGTTTACGTTTCAGCGACACCAGGCGACTATGAAAATGAACAGACGGAGACAGTGATTGAACAAATCATTCGTCCGACAGGTCTTTTGGATCCTGAAGTGGAAGTCCGTCCAACTATGGGACAGATTGATGACCTCCTAGGTGAAATCAATGCCCGTGTTGAAAAAAATGAACGAACCTTTATTACAACCTTGACCAAGAAAATGGCAGAAGACTTGACCGACTACTTCAAGGAAATGGGCATCAAAGTCAAGTACATGCACTCGGACATCAAGACCTTGGAGCGGACGGAGATTATTCGTGACCTGCGCTTGGGTGTCTTTGATGTCTTGGTCGGAATTAACCTCCTTCGTGAAGGAATTGACGTGCCTGAAGTAAGTCTCGTTGCTATTCTCGATGCTGACAAGGAAGGTTTCCTTCGTAACGAGCGTGGACTCATTCAGACCATAGGTCGTGCTGCCCGTAATAGCGAAGGTCATGTTATCATGTATGCCGACACAATGACCCAGTCTATGCAACGTGCCATTGATGAAACGGCTCGTCGTCGGAAAATCCAGATGGCCTATAATGAAGAGCATGGTATCGTCCCTCAAACCATTAAGAAAGAAATTCGTGATCTAATCGCCGTAACCAAGGCAGTTTCCAAAGAAGAGGACCAGGAAGTCGATATCAATAGCCTCAACAAACAAGAACGCAAAGAACTCGTCAAAAAACTCGAAAAACAAATGCAAGAAGCCGTCGAAGTGCTTGACTTTGAACTGGCAGCTCAGATTCGTGATATGATGCTGGAAGTCAAGGCGCTAAACTGATAGAAAGTATAAAGAAATAGAAATATATAGAAAGACATAATATGACAGCAAAAAAAACTAAACACATAGGCATTGAATGTTGTAGAATTTTAGCTATGTTAATGATTTGCAATTTACATGTTTTGGGTATGGGAGGAATTTTGGAGAAAGTTGATAGTCAAAAAGATTTTTACTATATTTTTGCCAATTTTTTAGAAGCTTTCTCATATTCAGCTGTAAATATTTATATTTTAATCAGTGGGTATGTCGGTCTTTATTCACAATTTAGTTATAAAAAAATGTTTAGTTTTTGGGTACAGATTATTTTCTATACTATTTCAATTACTTCTGTATTTGCTATTTTTTCAAAATCATCTGTCAACTTAAGTGATTGGTTTTCAGCTTTAACTCCAATAAGTCATGGACAGTATTGGTATATGAGTTGTTATTTTGGTTTAGTCTTAATAGCACCCTTTTTGAATCAAGCAGTGCTGACATTGAAAAAAGAACAATTGCTTCCAATTGTTAGTGGAGCATTTATATACTTTTCTGTCATACCCACAGTATTTAAACAAGATATTCTGGGCTTGTGGAGTGGATATAGTGTATTATGGATGATCCTCTTGTACACTTTAGGAGCAATAATTAGAAAATCAAATTACGAAAGTCGTTTTCAAATATGTAATGTTAGTGGATTGATTTTATTTCTAACTAGTTTAACTTTTATATTGTGCTGGCTTGGTTTTGAACAGTGGAGAAGTTATATTTCTCCGACGGTCACACTGCAAGGAATAGCAATATTTTTACTCTTCTTGAATATTAAAAATCTTCCCTTAACTTTTAAGAAACTCGTTCTTTTAGTATCTCCACTAACTTTGGGGGTTTATCTGTTTCATGTACATCCTCTTATTTTTAGAAGAATTATACCAACCATCCATACTTTAGTTGAAGAACAAGAATTTTCCATGTTTGTCATTATTATTCTAGTTATGACACTGATCCTGTTTTTTTCTGGTGCTATCATTGAGTATTTTAGAAATAAATTAATGGCGTATATTCTTACTTTAATCAAGAGTTTTAAAAATCTTAAACAGACTTAAAACTTTATTGTCTTATTAAAAATAGGAGCAAGAGGCACTAAAATATACACTGTATTGAGAACTTAAGGTTTACTGAGATTATACGTGACCTTATTGCCGTGACCAAGGCAGTTTCCAAAGAAGAGGACAAGGAAGTCGATATCAATAACCTCAAAAACTAAAGCATAAAGAACTCGTCAAGAAACTGGAAAAACAAATGCAAGAAGCCGTCGAAGTGCTTGATTTTGAACTAGCAACTCAGATACGTGGTATGATGCTAGAAGTCAAAGTGTTGGATTAGATAGGAGAAAATGAATGAAAATTTTAGTCATCAACGGACATCCTGACAAGGAAAGTTTCTGTCAAGAAATTTTTCGAACGATTGTAGAAAATATTGACTCAAATCACCATGAGCTTGAATCTATTAACCTAAATGAGATAGATTTTGATCCTGTATTACGATATGGTTATCGAAAACGGATGGAAGAGGACACTTTCATACTTCGCTCTCAGGAATTAATCCAGTGGGCAGATCATTTCATTTTTGTTTATCCAATTTGGTGGAGTAGTATGCCTAGTCTATTGAAAGGTTGGATTGATCGTGTTTTTACGCCAGGAATTGCATACTCTGCCAATAATCAAGGAAGTTTTATTTGGAACTACTTAAGAGGTCAGCAGTTTAAAAAGTTACTAAAAGGAAAAACTGCTAGTATTTACGCAACATCCATGGCACCAACATGGTGGTACAAAGTATTTTCAGGTCCGATTAACATTCCAGACAGTTATGGAATATCAGTATTAAAGAATGCTGTCCTGAATCATTGTGGTATCAAAACAAAGAAAGTTTCAATTTTAGGCGAGTTAGGGCGTGAGGTGAATACAAATTCTACAAGACAAAAATATCTGCAAAAAGTAGCTGAGGAAGTCAAGGCGTTGGATTAAGGAGAAGAAAATAAATGACGGTTATTATCAAATCAATGGAAACTCCTGAAGAGATAGAAGGTAAATCCCTCGTTCACTGGCAAACGTGGAGAGAGGCTTATGACGACTTTTTGCCTGCAGAATTTCAGGAGACAATGACATTAGAAAGATGTCGATTCTTTAGTCAAAAATATCCAGAAAATACATTGATTGCGATTGACGGCATGAAGGTAGTTGGTTTTATCAGTTATGGAAACTTTCGTAATGAGACTATTCAAGCTGGTGAAATTATCGCCTTATATGTTTTAAAAGACTATTATGGAAAAGGTATTGCTCAGAAGTTAATGACGGAAGCTCTGACTACTCTTGAACATTTCTCTGAAATATTCTTATGGGTATTAAAAGAAAATAAGCGAGCCATTGCTTTTTATCAAAAAATGGGTTTTACTGTTGATGGCCAAGAAAAAATACTTGAACTTGGAAAGCCTATCATTGAAATTAGAATGGTATTTAAGAGTTCAACAAAATCAGAGAGTTAAATGCAAGGACAGTTGTGATTTGTTTTCAGATTGCACAATGAACAAATGATTACGTTTTAGAATATATTTTTAAATAGGAAGAAGTTATTGTGAAAGTAAAAGAGACGAAGTATAAGAAGTCATCGGGGCTAGATTCTCATAAATTAGTAGAGTTCTGTCTTATATTTAGTTTGGTATTAGTGATAGGATTTGGTGTTAATCAAATTTTTAATATCTTACCAATTCCATTGCCCTACAAGGAAATCAATTATAGTTTTCCCTTGTATCTGAATCTTTTTTGTCTAGTTTATAGGGTATTTGACTATTTTTTTCTAGACTCGTCTAGAAAAAAGATGACCCTAAAAAGATTTACTGAATTATTTATCTATCTTAATAGTATCGGTTTAATTGTACATCTTTTTATAGGGATTGGTGGGAAAAACAGTAAGGGTATTCTGCCTTCCCTCTTATCCTTAGATCACCGCTACATCTGGTTTCCAATTTCAACTTACCTGTTCTTTTTCTCCCTTGCTGGCTTAACCGTTCTATTGCAGAATCATATGAAAAAATGAGGAATATACCATGATGAAACATTTAACTTTTTTAGAATGGTCTATCTGATTTTACTAGCATTTGTCCTTATCGATTTTGCCTTTCAATATTTGGTTTATCATTCACCCCCATTCTTTGGGACAGTTGGCTTTTCCTTTTAATTTTTACTCTGTTTATTCACTTTTGGAGACCTTTGGTAATTCTTGAACTTCTTTTTGGGATAGTTGGAATACAATTTATTCCTATAGTATTTAATACAGGGCTCTTTTTACCAGTTATTTTGGTTATGGCGCATAATATTTGTGATTATTTTAAGAACCGATATCATCTCTTAGAAGGAATCCGTAGCGCTTTTTGTAGTTTCTATATCTGGTTATTTGTAATTGTCGTTTTCGCCTTTACTCCAAATCCTCCTGTTCCAATCACTATTGATTATGAAGTTCAGGAACAAGAAATCGTCATTCAAAAAGGATATTTGCTTCATGAAGTATATTATTACCATGAACGAATAAATCCCTTCATTATGAAATCTAAAATCAAGTACGAAAAAGTCATTTAATATAGAAAGAGAGTCCTATGTCCTGTTCCAAATTAATGATTTTAGGAAGTATATCGTATTAAGCGCGAAAGATAATGGCAGATATGCTTTATTTGTATACATCAATCTGGCTCCTTTGAAATACTCAAAAGTAATTCTGGGTCCAAGGGTTACGGATGCAGACTATATTGCTCCTTATCTCAAACTTGCTAATCCCGATATAGAGATAGAAAGTTCGAAAATCCCTTATCGTTAAGTTTAGAAAAAATTAAAGCTTCAAAGAAATTATAATCTTTTATTAATAAGGAGAAGCTCGTAATGAAAAAAATTTTACTGTTAATTTTCTTCATTGTAAATATTGTCCCTTTATTCTTTATTCTACGTTTTGCCTTCCTTATCTTTACAACAACTTATGATATTTTTCCTGAAGCAAATCAAGCGGAAGTAGAGACAGCAGTAAGAAGAACCCTTGATTTGTATGGTTTTAAAGGAGATATAAAGGTTACGAAGTTTTCTAGAGATAAATGGACTTCTGAAAAATACAAAATTGAATACGATTATAGTGAAGAGGTTGATGGAAGTAGAGTCACTGTGAGTCATGCCTTGTTTTATCGTCCAAAGTCCTCAAAATACAATCCCCAAAAGACTGATGAAGAACTAGCCTATGATGGGACTACGAGAACCATGTTACAAGAATTTTCAGACATGGCTCATAAACTACTCAACCAACATCCTGTCAGTGTTTCTAACAAAGAGAAGGTAGAGAGTTTTTTTAAGCAATATGAAAATCCAAATCTAGAATATGTGAATAGTTACTGGAGTGTCGATACTGAATCTGGGAATATTCAAGACTATTATGCCCTCATTGAAAAGAACCGTAAGGAAGGAAAAGCTTTTCAAGGTTTGTATGATATTCCTATTGATGAATTCTTGGAAAAAGAAATGATTAAAGGATACATCATCTATCGCGATACTGTTTTAGAAGAGGGTGAGAAAGATTATTTTGATAGTGAAGGCGGACTGACAGGATTTATTTCAAATGGAATAGATAATGCAGAGCTACCAGATGCCTTTTATGAAGTTTCTTACTACTATGGTGCTAAAGGATATCGTTCAGGTAGTAGTGTCCCTTTAAAGGTTCAAAATCATAAGATGCTCTATTATGGAAGTAATTTTAACTAAAAATTTTATATGTAATAATTTGTGTTAAAATAATAGACGAGATAATTTAAAAGTGATAGATATTAGTCATTAGTTAGTAGTTTGAATTTAAAGGAGAAATAAATAGTGAAAAATTCAAGTACTTTTAACAAGCTTATTTATACTGTCCTATATTCCTTACTGATAGCATTTGTTATCGCTCATTTCATATTATGGTCATTTGGTTTATCATTTACTCCGATTATTTGGAATATTTGGCTCTTTCTCCTGATTTTAACTTTCTATATTCGCTTTTTGAGATCCTTTGCAATTCTTGATCTTCTATTTGGGATATTTGGACTTAAATTTATTCCCATAGCGTGGAATACAGGGCTTTTTGTTCCAATTATCCTCTCTATTTCGCATATTTTTATTTACTTCTTAAAGGGGAAATATCGCTTCCTTGAAGGAGTGCGCAGTGCGATTTGTAGTTTTTATATTTGGTTATTTGTAATTGTCGTCTTCGCTTTTATTCCAAATCCTCCTGTTCCAATCACTATTGATTATGAAGTTAGGGAACAAGAAATTGTCATAACAAAAGGATATTTGCTTCATGATGTATACTATTATCATGAGCTGATCAATCCCTTTATCATGAAATCTGACATCAAGTCTGAAAAAATTATATAATAAATTAGAAAGTGAGTAAATTTATGTCGCGCTCCCAATTAACGATTTTAACAAACATTTGTCTGATTGAAGACCTTAAAAATCAGCGAGTAGTCATGCAATATCGCTCTCCTGAAAACAATCGCTGGTCTGGCTATGCCTTTCCAGGAGGACATGTTGAGAATGGCGAGGCCTTTGCCGAGTCTGTCATTCGTGAGATTTATGAAGAAACAGGTCTAACGATTCAGAATCCACAACTAGTCGGTATTAAAAATTGGCCCTTAGATACAGGTGAGCGCTACATCGTCGTTTGTTATAAGGCGACAGAGTTTAGTGGAAATCTCCAATCCTCAGAGGAAGGAGAGGTATCTTGGGTACAAAAAGACCAGATTCCAAACTTGGATCTGGCCTATGATATGTTGCCTTTGATGGAAATGATGGAAGCACCTGACAAGTCTGAATTTTTCTACCGTCATCGTACAGATGATGGCTGGGAGAAAGAAATTTTCTAGTCTTTTACTAAATAACCTAACTGATCCAAGGCCTCCTCGATATAGTGGAGGTCTTGTTGTGTCTCGGCTTCAACAAGGTGGTAATGGATGCCGTCTGTCAATTCAGAAAGTGGTCTAAAGTCAGAATTCTCGACTTGTTCCAGAAAATGCTGGACATCTCGACGACAGGTGAGTTTGAGCAGAGTTTCAATTTCACCATAAACGGGATGATCAATTAAGATATTTTGAACGCGTCCGCCATTATCTACAATAGCTAGAAGTTCCTGCCCGATTTCTTCCAGTTCATGTTTCACTTTAAAGAGTTTGTGGACGTAGGGGCTGGCATCAATTTCTTTGTAGATATAACCACGATTGGTGGATAGAATAGGAGCGCCATCGGCTCGCAAGATGGCAATGTCTTGGACGATGATTTGGCGTGTGACATGAAAGTGTTCAGCCAACGTTTGACCATTGAGAGCTTTTGGCGCCTCTTTTAAAAGTTTGAGAAGAGCTTGTTTGCGATCCGTTGTCATAGTTTTTCCTTTTAGCGACGTTTTCGAAGCACTTTATAGACAGCTAGTGCTAATGTATAGTCTACCATACTATGGACAATTGTTCCAAAACCAACTAGGACAAAGAGAACATAAAACATATTTTCAACGTTTGTCCCTGAAGTAGCATAGAAGATAATACAAGCTATTACTTCAGCGATAGCATGAACAACACCCAAAACAAAGTTAAAAATCCAAGATGCCTTTGGTTTATCCAAGGTTTCAGGGAATTTTTTTAAATAAAATGCTCCCAAAATACCAAAAACGATGTGAGAAAAGGCGCGTAGGACGATAACCATAGGGTAGCCTGCCATCAGGAAACCGAGACTCGAAGCAATAATCACAAAAGCAGCCATCAAAGGTGATAGGAACATGGCGATAAAGATGGCGATATGGCTTCCCAAAGTGTAAGAAGCTGGTGGGATGACGATTTTAAAAGGCATAATGATTGGAATCAAAATCGCGATTGCTGTGAGTAGGGCAGTCATGGTCATAAACTGCGTTTTTTTCCGTATATCCATAAGAACCTCCATTTAACTGTATATACACAAGTATAGTACAATAAATAAACAGACATGTCAAGAATTTATTTTGATTTTATTGAAAATTTTCAAAAGTATAGGTGGTAGATTCAAAGGATTTTCATATATTTTCAAAATTTTGAACGAATGACTCCTTGGTAAATAACCATTTATGAGTAGAAGATGAGCCTTTACTGGTGAAAACTAAAACTCCACCTTCAGGACGAAAGTGGAGTTGTTTTTTTATTTCTTCAAGGTTTCGAGACGTGGGACAATTGCTACAGTTAGGATGGCTGAGATGAGGAGTTCAGCAATTGAGTTTGTAGAGATGACAGTTGCTAGGAGTTTTTGGATATTACCATCGAAGACATTTCCAAAAAGGAAGAAGATTCCCCCGAGGACAAAGACGGTGTTTGTAAGGGAACCGAGAGCACCAGCAAAGATGAGACCCGTTCTGTTTTTAAATAATTTATAAACCAAGTAAGGTGTCAGCCCAATCAAAACGCGAGGGACAATAGCGATAATCGCAGAATAGATATTTCCGTTCGGTACGAATGGTGAGAAGAGGTAGCTGGTTGGAAGGATGGTAATCGTGTTTACCGTCAAGCTAAGTAGCCCCATCAAGAAACCAAGTGTAACTCCAACTCGAGGGCCGTAAATAATACTTGCAATGATTACCGGAATATGAACGATGGTTGGTTTGATTGGAAATGGGAAAAGATTAAACAGGATTGAACTTAAAAAGTGGATAACGAGCATAGTTGCAAAAAAGATTGCAATGGGCGCAATATTAGAGCGTTTTTTCATCGAGAGATTCCTTTATTCTTTCTAAAATAGTATTCAGGTCAGCTAAGGCGCCTTTGCCATGATCGCCACAGGCTAGTAGAGATTCCTTTGGAGAGATAATCTGATAACCATAGGTCTCTAATGTTTTTAGATTAGCCTGAGTTGCTGGATGGTCATACATTTTTGTGTTCATGGCTGGTGCGATTAGCTTTTTGACGTGTTCTGGCAAGGCAAGTGCTATGCTTGTCACCATGTTGTCCGCAAATCCGTGGGCTAACTTAGCGATGGTATTAGCAGTAGCAGGGGCGACGATAAAAAGGGCGGTTTCTTTGCCTCTTTCAATATGATTGACTTGATCAGGATAGGGTTCCTGCATGACATCAAGGTGAACAGGATTTTGAGAGAGTACCTGTAGTGTCAAAGGTTGGATAAACTCTCTTGCCGCCTCAGTCATTAGGACAGTGACATCATGGCCTTGTTTTTTCAAAGAACTGACGAGATCAGCTGCTTTATAGGAGGCGATGGAACCTGTCACTGCGATTAGAATGTTTGCCATGTTTTTCCTTTCTAAGAATCGTATGCTTGAATTTTTTCAAGGAGTAGGCTTGCAATTTCCTCTTTGGTTTGAACGGTTTGGAGTTGCTCTCTCTCAACAAAGATAGCCCGATGCTGATTTGCTGAAATTTGAGTGAGGTCATTTGCGATAATCAAGTCTGCTTGGTTCTTGATAAGACTCTGTCTAGCAATTTCTATGAGATAATCTTCAGAGACATCAACCAGCAGTTTGAAACCAATCAGATGAATAGCAGGATTCCATTCTTTGACTAGAGAGATGATTTTGGGTGTTTTTTTCAGGAATAAAACCTGTACCTCATCAGTTGAAGAAATCTTAGCTTCTTTGTTTTGCTTGTCTAAAAATTCTTCCAGATTAGAACTGGCCTCAACTTCTGCCAGCCCTGTCATATAAACAGGAGTGTAGTCAGAAACTGCCATCGAATGAATCAGGACTTGATAATTCGAAACTCGCTCTTTCATCTCTAAAAGAAGATTATTAGTATTTTTGATTTCTAGAATGGTTAAATGGGGATGAGGTTCTGGCTTAAGAGCTCTGTTAGTTGTTATCAAACAAACCTCATGACCAGAAGCAAGCAAGGTTTCTGTGATGATTTTTCCCAAGCGACCTGTGGAATGGTTCGTGATAGAGCGGACGCTATCAATAGCTTCACTCGTACCGCCCGACGTAACTAAAATTTTCATAGGACTATTGTACACAAAAATAAACGTTAAGTAAAATGAAAGCGATAAATTTTTGTTAAAACGAAGGAATACTATAGTCTAAAACTATAAAAGCATATAAAATTTTAAAAAGCACTATTATAACCCCTGAAATATTGATATTTACGAACGTTTTGAGAGTTTAAAGGTGTTAAAAGTCTTTTTTTGTGTTATAATGAATTATCACATTAGAGGTTAGAGGAGTTTTGAATGAAAACAGATATTGAAATCGCACAGAGTATTGAGTTGAAGCCAATCGTGGATGTTGTGGAGAAACTTGGGATTTCTTACGATGACTTGGAGCTGTACGGAAAGTACAAAGCTAAGCTCAGCTTTGATAAAATTCGTGCAGTTGAGAGTAATCCAGTTGGGAAATTGATTTTGGTTACTGCCATCAACCCAACACCTGCTGGTGAAGGGAAGTCAACCATTACTATCGGTCTGGCAGACGCCTTGAACAAGATTGGTAAGAAAACCATGATTGCAATCCGCGAACCATCTCTTGGTCCAGTAATGGGGATCAAGGGTGGTGCTGCAGGTGGTGGTTACGCCCAAGTGTTGCCAATGGAAGACATCAACCTCCACTTTACTGGAGACATGCATGCCATTACAACAGCCAACAATGCCCTTTCTGCTTTGATTGACAATCACTTGCACCAAGGGAATGAGCTGGGAATCGACCAACGTCGCATTCTCTGGAAACGTGTCGTGGACTTGAACGACCGTGCCCTTCGTCATGTTACCGTTGGACTTGGTGGCCCTCTAAATGGTATTCCACGCGAGGATGGTTTTGACATTACCGTTGCTTCCGAAATTATGGCGATTCTTTGCTTGGCGACTGATATTGAAGACTTGAAACGTCGTTTGGCCAATATCGTTATTGGCTATCGTTACGATCGTACGCCAGTTACTGTTGGTGATTTGCAGGTTGAGGGTGCTTTAGCATTGATTTTGAAAGATGCTATCAAACCGAACTTGGTTCAGACAATCTACGGTACACCTGCCTTTGTACACGGTGGTCCATTTGCCAATATCGCTCATGGATGTAACTCTGTTTTGGCAACAAGCACAGCCCTTCGCTTGGCTGATTATACTGTTACTGAAGCTGGTTTTGGTGCGGACCTTGGTGCTGAGAAATTCCTTGACATTAAGACACCAAACTTGCCAACATCTCCAGATGCAGTTGTCATCGTCGCAACTCTTCGTGCCCTTAAGATGAATGGTGGAGTTGCAAAAGATGCTTTAACAGAGGAAAATGTAGAAGCAGTTCGCGCAGGTTTTGCTAATTTAAAACGCCACGTTGAAAATATTCGTAAGTTTGGTATTCCAGCAGTTGTTGCGATTAACGAATTTGTCTCTGATACAGAAGCTGAAATCGCAGCTTTAAAGGAACTCTGTGCCTCTATCGATGTGCCAGTTGAGTTGGCTAGTGTCTGGGCTGATGGCGCAGAAGGTGGTGTAGCACTTGCCGAAACGCTTGTCAAGACTATCTCTGAAAATCCAGCCAACTATACTCGTCTTTATGACAATGACCTTTCTGTCCAAGAAAAGATTGAAAAGATTGTCACTGAAATCTATCGTGGTAGCAAAGTGAACTTTGAGAAGAAAGCCCAAACGCAAATCGCTCAAATCGTTCAAAACGGATGGGACAAATTGCCAATCTGTATGGCGAAAACTCAGTACAGTTTCTCTGACAATCCAAATGCACTTGGAGCTCCAGAAAACTTTGAAATTACCATTCGTGAATTGGTACCAAAATTGGGTGCAGGTTTTATCGTTGCCCTAACTGGTGATGTTATGACCATGCCAGGACTTCCAAAAAGACCAGCCGCTCTCAATATGGATGTTGAAAGCGATGGAACTGTTCTAGGCTTGTTCTAATAGTTTAATTGAAGTCAAATGAGTTTGGAAAAACTATCCAAGCTCATTTTCTTGTCTAGATATGAGGCCTTGTCCTCAGCTGATGAGAGAGTTTTCTTCTACAAGCAACCAGTCTAGCTAAAGATATTTTTCCTGATTTTTGATATAATAGAAACATTGACTTCAAGAGTAAGGAAGAGAAGATGAACGCATTATTGAATGGAATGAATGACCGTCAAGCTGAGGCGGTGCAAACGACAGAAGGTCCCTTGTTGATCATGGCGGGGGCTGGTTCTGGAAAGACTCGTGTTTTAACTCACAGAATCGCCTACTTGATTGATGAAAAGATGGTTAATCCTTGGAATATCTTAGCCATTACCTTTACCAATAAGGCGGCGCGTGAGATGAAGGAGCGTGCCTATGGGCTCAATCCAGCAACTCAGGACTGTCTGATTGCGACCTTTCACTCCATGTGTGTTCGTATCCTACGTCGCGATGCAGATCATATTGGCTACAATCGTAATTTCACCATTGTAGATCCTGGTGAACAGCGAACCCTCATGAAACGCATTCTCAAGCAGTTAAACTTGGATCCGAAAAAATGGAATGAACGAACCATTTTGGGGACTATTTCCAATGCTAAGAATGATTTGATTGATGATGTGGCTTATGCTGCCCAAGCTGGCGATATGTACACGCAAATCGTGGCTCAGTGTTATACAGCTTATCAGAAGGAGCTTCGTCAGTCTGAGTCCGTTGACTTTGATGATTTGATTATGCTGACCCTGCGTCTCTTTGATCAGAATCCTGATGTCTTGACCTACTATCAGCAGAAGTTCCAATACATTCACGTTGATGAGTACCAAGATACCAACCATGCCCAGTACCAACTGGTCAAACTCTTGGCTTCACGCTTTAAAAATATCTGTGTGGTTGGGGATGCAGACCAGTCTATCTACGGTTGGCGTGGTGCTGATATGCAGAATATCTTGGATTTTGAGAAAGATTATCCCCAAGCTAAGGTAGTTTTACTAGAGGAGAATTATCGTTCAACAAAAACTATTCTCCAAGCCGCCAATGACGTCATCAAAAACAATAAAAATCGTCGTCCTAAGAATCTCTGGACTCAGAATGCGGATGGAGAGCAGATTATTTACTATCGCGCAAATGACGAACAGGATGAGGCTGTTTTTGTAGCCAAAACCATTGATGAACTTGGTCGTAGTCAAAACTTCCTCCACAAGGATTTTGCAGTTCTTTATCGGACTAATGCGCAATCCCGTACTATTGAGGAAGCCCTGCTTAAGTCCAATATTCCTTATACTATGGTCGGCGGGACCAAGTTCTACAGCCGTAAGGAAATCCGTGATATTATCGCCTACCTTAATCTCATTGCGAATCTGAGTGATAATATCAGTTTTGAGCGTATTATTAACGAGCCTAAACGTGGAATTGGGCCAGGAACCGTTGAGAAAATCCGTGACTTTGCTAATATGCAAGATATGTCTATGCTAGATGCTTCAGCAAATATTATGTTGTCTGGCATCAAAGGAAAAGCAGCCCAGTCTATCTGGGATTTTGCCAATATGATTCTGGATTTACGGGAGAAACTGGACCAGTTAACCATTACAGAGTTAGTTGAGGCTGTTTTAGAAAAAACAGGTTATATCGATATTCTCAATGCCCAAGCGACCTTGGAAAGCAAGGCTCGGGTTGAAAATATCGAGGAATTTCTCTCTGTTACCAAGAACTTTGATGACAATCCTGATAGTCAAGAAGAGGAAACAGGTTTAGATAAACTAAGTCGTTTCTTGAATGACCTTGCCTTGATTGCGGACACAGATTCAGGCAGTCAGGAGACGTCAGAAGTGACCTTGATGACCCTCCATGCAGCTAAGGGACTCGAGTTCCCAGTTGTCTTTATCATCGGGATGGAGGAAAATGTCTTTCCGCTTAGTCGCGCAGCTGAAGATCCTGATGAGCTAGAAGAAGAACGCCGTTTGGCCTATGTAGGTATTACGCGCGCAGAAAAAATCCTCTATCTGACCAATGCCAACTCACGTTTGCTTTTTGGGCGTACCAACTACAATCGCCCGACTCGTTTCATTAACGAAATTAGTTCGGACTTGCTTGAGTATCAAGGTTTGGCTCGACCAACGAATACTAGCTTTAAGGCATCTTATAGCAGTGGTGGGGTAGCTTTCGGTCAAGGTATGAGCCTAGCTCAGGCGCTTCAAGAACGGAAACGCAATGCCGCACCAAGCTCTATCCAGTCAAGTGGTCTCCCATTTGGACAGTTTGCAGCAGGAAATAAAAAAGATTCAAGCAATACCAACTGGTCTATTGGAGATATTGCCCTTCACAAGAAGTGGGGTGAGGGAACGGTCCTTGAAGTCTCAGGTAGTGGCGCTACTCAGGAATTGAAAATCAATTTCCCAGAAGTAGGGCTGAAAAAACTCCTAGCCAGTGTAGCCCCAATTGAGAAAAAAATCTAATTTTCCATCCTTCTCACGAATAATAAAGTGAGGAGGATTTTTATGTACAGTATTTCATTTCAAGAAGATTCACTTTTGCCTAGAGAAAGACTGGTTAGAGAAGGAGTAGAGGCTCTGAGCAATCAAGAATTGTTAGCCATTCTGCTCAGAACAGGAACGCGTCAAGCAAACGTTTTTGAAATTGCCCAAAAAGTCTTGAATAGTCTCAACAGCTTAACTGATTTGAAAAAAATGACTCTGCAGGAATTGCAAAGTCTGTCTGGTATTGGACGTATTAAAGCCATTGAACTACAAGCGGTGATTGAACTAGGGAATCGTATTCACAAACATGAAACACTTGAGATGGAAAGTATTCTCAGTAGTCAAAAGCTAGCAAAGAAAATGCAACAGGAACTTGGTGACAAAAAACAAGAGCACCTAGTGGCGCTCTATCTCAATACTCAAAATCAAATCATCCATCAGCAAACTATTTTTATCGGCTCTGCGACACGCAGCATTGCTGAACCGAGGGAAATCCTTCACTATGCTTTGAAGCATATGGCTACCTCTGTGATTCTCGCTCACAATCATCCATCTGGTGCTGTATCTCCTAGTCGAAATGATGATCATGTCACTAAGCTAGTCAAGGAAGCCTGCGAACTGATGGGGATTGTTTTCTTGGACCACCTGATTGTCTCGCACTCTGATTACTTTAGTTACCGTGAAAAGACGGATTTGATTTAGAGTTCGTTAACAACATAGTCAAATAGTGTTTTATCCTTGGGGCGGTTCTCAAAGAGAAATTCAGGATGCCATTGAACACCAAGATAAGGAAAGCCGTCCGTAGTTGTCACAGCCTCAATTATTCCATCTTTAGGATCATGTGCTACAACCTTAAGATTAGGAGCTAGATCTTTAATGCTCTGATGGTGGAAGGAGTTGATATGAGAGATTTCTCCATAGATTTCTCGGAGAATTGTATCAGGCTCCGTTACGAGGCGTTGGGTCGTGTATTCGGCTGAACAGTCCTGCCAATGATCCTCGATATCTTGGTGAAGCGTACCTCCCATAGCGACATTGAAAAGCTGGGTACCCCGACAAACAGAGAAAATTGGTTTCTTCTGCTTGATGGCTTCTCTGATAAGGGCTAATTCAAACTGGTCTCTTTGAAGATGGTAGTCATCGCTGTCAATGGTTTTAGGTTCACCATAGAATTTTGGATCAACATTTTGCCCACCTGTTAGGATGAGTTTATCAATCATAGCGATGTAATGGCATGCCATTTCTTGATCACCAATCGGAAGGATGATGGGAATTCCGCCAGCGTCCTTGACTCCTTCAACAAAGCCTTTTGCCGCATAGCTCATCATGACATCATCATCTGGATGAGCTTTTTCATTTCCTGTAATCCCAATAACTGGTTTTTTCATAAATGCTTTCGCTTTCTAATCCTCTTTACGCATAAAATAGAGGAGAGTTTGGAGTTCGCTTGTCAAATCGACATACTGAACGACTACATCTTTTGGAAGGTGGAGATGGACGGGTGAAAAACTAAGAATACCTTTTATACCCGCATCGACCAAAAGATTGGCAACTTCTTGTGATTTAACACTTGGAACAGTTAGGATAGCAGTTTTGACATCTGCTTCTTTGATCTTTTCTTTAATCTGAGAGATGCCATAGATTGGAATCCCGTCAGGTGTCTGGGTGCCAACTTCTGGATGGTCATCTAGGTCAAAGGCCATGATAATTTTCATCTTGTTGCGCTCATGGAAGCGGTAGTGGAGAAGGGCATGACCCATATTGCCAATTCCAACCAACATAACATTAGTAATCGAGTTATCATTAAGGAGGTCAGCAAAAAACGTCATCAATTTTTTGACATCGTAACCAAAACCACGACGACCAAGTTCACCAAAATAGGAAAAATCTCGGCGGACAGTTGCAGAATCGATACCAATAGCCTCTGCAATTTGCTTAGAGTTGGCACGTTCAATTTTTTCTGCATGAAATCTCTTGAAAATTCGATAGTAAAGAGAGAGTCTTTTTGCTGTTGCTTTTGGAATAGCAGACTGTTTATCTTTCACAAAATCACAACCTTTCTATTCTTCTATTTTATAGAAACATTGTGAAAAAATCAACAAAAACAAGAAAAAACTAAGAGAATTCTTAGTTTTAATCTGAAAAATTAGTTTGTGATAAAAAACGGTAGAGATCGCCAACTAATCCTTGATAAATCACTTTATCATTCAGTGTTAAGGAGCTGATTAGGAGAGTATCGGGCAGGGTCACACAGCCTGATAGGGATAACATGAGTTCTTCGTAATCGGCAAATTCAAGTGTGCGTTCTACTTGATAGTTATCTTTATAAGTCAAACGAAACATGGTCAATTATCTTTCTTCTTTAGTGAAGATACCGCGTTCTACAAGACTGTCCATGAGGAAGTAGAATTTTTCTTGGTGGATATGGTGATCTTCTGATTTAAAGATATTAACCAAACGTAGACCAGATTTGTCAGTGATGTTAAGCTTGGCTCCAGTAAGTTCCTTGTTGATGATAATTTTTAGTAGGAAACCTTCACCACTATTAGGAACTTTTTCAAGTAGACGAGTCAGTTCATAGTTTCCTACCTTTGTTTCAAAGAAAGTATTGTCTTTTAGTGTAAACTTTTTTACAGATGGACTAAGTGTATAGTCGTAGCGGCAGTTTTGTAGTTTAATGGTTTTTTCGAATGCCATTAGGTTAATCTCCAATAATATTTTTTAAGGTTTGTACCAGTTGTTTCAGTTCCTCATCATTATTAAGAGAGGACAGACTGATACGGACAGACTCTTTTAAACGATGCGAATCAGGCCCATAAAGAGCTTCGAGGACATGGCTAGTCTGCACAACACCAGCAGTACAGGCTGAACCAGTTGAGATTGAGATTCCTTCAAGGTCTAACCGAAGCAAGAGTAAGTCATTTTTTTGACCAGGGAAGCCAATGTTGAAAACATAAGGAAGTTGGTGTTTGCTTTCATTGAGATAGTAGTTGAGACCTGCAATTTCTTCTAGAAAAACAGTTTTTAATCCCTCTAGTTTTTGGTAATGCTCAGCCTGATGATCCAAGTCTTCTTTGAGGGCAGCAACCATACCGACGATAGCAGCGAGGTTTTCTGTTCCAGCCCGTTTTTTTTGCTCTTGGTCCCCACCGTGAAGGTAGGAATCAAAGTCCATAGATGAAGCGTAGAGGAAACCAACTCCTTTTGGACCATGGAACTTGTGAGCAGAAGCACTGAGGAAATCAATTCCTAATTCCTCAGGATGGATAGGAATTTTCCCGATAGCTTGAACAGCGTCTACATGATAAGCAGCGGGATGGTCTTTTAAAATATGTCCAATCTCAGCAATAGGTAAGAGACTGCCTGTTTCATTATTAGCATACATGGTAGAAACGAGGATGGTATCGTCACGTAAAGCTTCTTGAATCTGCTGCGCAGTGATTTCTTGATTCACTGGTTGGATAATTGTCGCTTCAAAGCCAAAATGTTGCACCAGGTAATCGATGGTCTCAAGCACAGAATGGTGTTCAATAGCTGTCGTGATGATGTGTTTTCCACGTTCTTGATGACGGAGACAATAGCTGATGATAGCGGTATTGTTACTTTCTGTACCGCCAGATGTGAAAAAGATTCGTTGTGGCTTGGTTCCAAGTAAGTGAGCTAACTCCTGACGGGCTTCACGGAGCAGTTTACCAGCATGGCGACCATGACTGTGAATACTTGAAGGATTCCCATGGGTTTCCTGCATGACCTTGGTCATTTCTGCGATAGCTACTGCTGACATTGGAGTAGTGGCAGCATTGTCCAAATAAATCAAAGAATCACCTTATTCCTTTTTATTATATGCAAAGAGTGGGCTAACTGGTTTTCTTTCGTGGATACGGACGATGGCATCACCAATCAATTCGCTAGCGGTAATGTAGCACACATTTTTCGGAGTTCTTTCTTTGGTTGCTACAGAGTCTGTCACAAGGATTTCTTTGATGTTAGTAGCATCAAGAAGGTCAGCAGCGCCTTCTACAAAGAGACCATGACTGGATACCGCATAGATTTCAGTTGCACCTTCACGCTCGACGATTTTTGCTGCTTCTGAGAAAGTACGCCCAGTATTTAGGATATCATCAATCAAGATGGCCTTCTTGCCTTCGACATCACCGATGATATAACCTTGGCTACGCTCTGAATCGTCTTGAGCATAGTCGATGATTGCGATTGGTGCATCTAAATATTCAGCTAAGCTACGGGCACGTTTGACACCGGAGTTTTTTGGACTTACAACAACGACATCTGATCCCAGCAACCCTTTATCGCTGTAGTGTTTAGCAAAGAGAGGAATTGTATAGAGGTTATCTACAGGAATGTCAAAGAAACCTTGAACCTGAACAGCGTGGAGGTCAAGTGTTAGAACACGACTTACACCAGCCTTGACAAGCATATTGGCAACTAGTTTTGCAGTGAGGGGTTCGCGAGAAGAAGCGATACGATCCTGACGAGCATAACCAAAGTAAGGAAGGACAACGTTGATACTATGAGCACTTGCACGTACGCAAGCATCGACCATGATTAACAACTCCATCAAGTGGTTGCTAACGGGGTAGCTGGTTGATTGGATGATGTAGACATCGTAACCACGGACACTCTCTTCAATGTTGACCTGGATTTCACCATCAGAAAATTGGCGAGAAGATAATTTTCCGAGAGGTACACCAACTGTATCCGCAATCTTTTGAGCGATTTCTGGGTTAGAGTTTAGGGTGAAAAGTTTCATGTTGTTTCTATCTGACATTATAGACCGTCCTCTGTAAACTTTGTGAATCTCCTTTGAGAAAGTTCTGTTTTTCAAAGGGAGATTCTTTTATTTTTATCTTTTCTATTCTACCAAAAAAAGGAGATTATTTCAGCATTTTTTCATGCTTTTAATAAAACGAATTAATTTTGAAGGAGCCTTTTGATAAGTGATACTATTTTCTGAAAGAAATTGCTGAAAATCTCGTTTTCCTTTCTCGTGATCAGTGACCTCTAGCTCCAGTTCGTAGTCTGTATGATCAAAGTAGTGACTTTCATCTAGTGCCATTAGACCAATCGACGTTTCCATTTCGTAACGAATAGTTGCAAGACAACCCAGAACAAACCAGTCTTGGCTTTCAATACCAATCTTAGCAAGTTCCTCTAGAACGAGTCCTTGAGGAAGTATTTGTTTTTCTAGGTAAGATTCAGCCTCTG
The DNA here is from genome assembly GCA_905221335.1 of bacterium. GTDB lineage: Bacteria > Bacillota > Bacilli > Lactobacillales > Streptococcaceae > Streptococcus. The sequence continues at coordinate 647,993 of CAJNCT010000001.1, read as the reverse complement.
GAAGATTCAGTTTCTGATTGTATTCCATATTTCCTACAATTTGTGGCACCTTCAAGGTCAACTCCGCCCAATCTGAAAAGGTGCGAATGCGCATGGCAACCTTTTTTTCACGCAATTGAAAATCAGGTGTATCAATGTAGTAGTTTTTCTGAAGGACGGGTTCAATATGTGAAAACTGTTCTTTTAAATGATCGTAATCCTCTTTTTTCAGTAGTGTTTTCAGTTCAATTTCTAAATGTTTCATTTTTCTAACCTTTTTTCTATCTTTGAAAGCGATTTATGGTATAATGGACAATGTATTTATTGTATATGATTGTAGTGAAAAAATCAAAAATTTTCAACAACACAATCACATACCAAAAGGGAGAAAATATGACCATAGAATGGGAAGAATTTTTAGATCCTTACATTCAAGCTGTTGGTGAATTGAAGATTAAACTTCGTGGGATTCGCAAACAGTATCGTAAACAAAACAAGCACTCTCCGATTGAGTTTGTTACTGGACGGGTGAAACCGATTGAAAGTATTAAGGAAAAAATGAATCGCAGAGGGATTGGCTACGATACTTTGGAACATGACTTACAGGATATCGCGGGTTTGCGGGTCATGGTGCAGTTCGTCGATGATGTTCAGGAAGTTGTTGCGATTTTACGCAAACGCCATGATATGAGAGTAGTACAGGAACGTGACTACATCACGCATCGGAAGGCTTCGGGCTATCGCTCCTATCATGTGGTGGTAGAGTATACAGTTGACACCATCAGTGGTGTTAAGACGATTCTGGCGGAAATTCAAATCCGGACTTTAGCCATGAATTTCTGGGCTACAATTGAACACTCGCTCAATTATAAATACCAGGGAGATTTTCCAGAAGAAATCAGGAAAAGACTGGAAATCACGGCGAAAATAGCCTATCAACTGGATGAAGAAATGGGGAAAATCCGTGATGATATTCAGGAAGCACAGGCGCTCTTTGATCCTTTAAGTAGAAAACTAAACGACGGTGTAGGAAATAGTGACGATACAGATGAAGAATACAGGTAAACGCATTGATCTGATTGCAAATAGAAAACCCCAGAGTCAAAAGGTTTTGTATGAGCTGAAAGACCAGTTGAAAAAACATCATTTTATACTCAACGACACCAATCCTGACATCGTCATATCAATTGGTGGGGATGGGATGCTTTTGTCTGCATTTCACAAGTACGAGAATCAGTTAGATAAAGTTCGATTTATTGGCGTACATACAGGACACTTGGGATTTTACACAGATTATCGCGATTTTGAGTTGGACCAGTTGGTGACCAATCTTTTACTAGATACTGGTGCCAAAGTTTCCTATCCAGTCTTGAATGTCAAGGTAACGCTTGAAAATGGAGAAGTGAAAATCTTCCGTGCTTTAAATGAAGCCAGTATCCGTCGATCAGATCGGACCATGGTTGCGGATATCATCATTAACCACGTTCCGTTTGAGAGATTTCGTGGAGATGGAGTGACTGTTTCAACGCCGACGGGAAGTACTGCCTACAACAAATCCTTGGGTGGAGCTGTTTTGCATCCCACCATTGAAGCCTTACAGTTGACTGAAATAGCGAGTCTTAACAACAGAGTTTATCGAACACTTGGTTCTTCGATAATTGTTCCGAAGAAAGATAAAATTGAGCTTTTACCGACTCGTAATGACTATCACACGTTATCGGTTGACAATAGTATCTATTCTTTCCGAAATATAGAACGGATTGAGTACCAAATCGACCATCACAAGATTCACTTCGTAGCGACGCCAAGTCACACTAGTTTCTGGAATCGCGTCAAAGATGCCTTCATCGGCGAGGTGGACGAATGAGGTTCGAATTTATCGCAGATGAACATGTCAAAGTCAAAACTTTTCTGAAGAAACACGAGGTTTCTAAAGGACTGTTGGCTAAGATTAAGTTTCGAGGTGGGGCTATTCTGGTCAATGGCCAACCTCAAAATGCGACTTATCTCTTAGATGTTGGAGACAGGGTTACCATTGATATTCCAGCAGAGGAAGGCTTTGAAACTCTTGAAGCCATTGATCGTCCTCTAGACATCTTGTATGAGGATGACCATTTTCTGGTTTTGAATAAGCCTTATGGAGTTGCTTCCATCCCCAGTGTCAATCATTCCAATACCATTGCCAATTTTATCAAGGGCTACTATGTCAAGCAAAACTATGAAAACCAGCAGGTTCACATTGTGACCAGGCTTGATAGAGATACATCTGGTTTGATGCTCTTTGCCAAGCACGGCTATGCTCATGCACGTTTAGACAAGCAACTGCAACGAAAGTCTATCGAAAAACGATATTTTGCTTTGGTTAAGGGCGATGGGGTTTTGGAGCCAGAAGGGGAAATTATTGCCCCGATTGCGCGTGATGTGGACTCCATTATCACGAGACGGGTCGCCAAAGGTGGGAAATACGCTCATACATCTTACAAAGTTGTGGCGTCTTATGGAAATATTCACCTAGTCGATATTCGTCTGCATACTGGGCGAACTCATCAGATCCGAGTGCATTTTTCTCATATCGGCTTTCCTTTGTTGGGAGATGATTTGTATGGTGGTAGTCTGGATGACGGTATCCAACGTCAGGCTCTGCATTGTCATTATTTATCTTTTTATCATCCCTTTCTAGAGCAAGATTTGCAACTAGAAAGCCCCTTACCGGATGATTTCAGCAATCTTATTACTCAGTTATCAACTAATACTCTTTAAAAACAATTTGGAGTATAATTTATTTTCTTAAAGGAGAAACTCATGGAAGTTTTTGAAAGTCTGAAAGCCAGTTTAGTTGGCAAAAATGCTCGTATTGTTCTACCTGAAGGGGAAGAACCACGTATCCTTCAAGCAACAAAACGCTTAGTAAAAGAAACGGAAGTTGTTCCTGTTTTGCTTGGAAATCCTGCAAAAATTAAAATTTATCTTGAAATCGAAGGGATCATGGATGGTTATGAAGTGATTGATCCACATCATTATCCTCAATTTGAAGACATGGTGGTTGCACTCGTAGAACGTCGTAAAGGAAAAATGTCGGAAGAAGAAGCACGTCAGGTTTTACTAGAAGATGTCAACTACTTTGGTGTTATGCTTGTCTATATGGGCTTGGTAGATGGAATGGTATCAGGTGCTATTCACTCAACAGCTTCAACAGTTCGTCCAGCTCTTCAAATTATCAAAACGCGTCCAAATGTAACTCGTACTTCAGGAGCTTTTCTTATGGTGCGTGGTACAGAACGTTACTTGTTTGGTGACTGTGCCCTTAATATTAATCCTGATGCAGAAGCTCTGGCTGAAATTGCTATTAACTCAGCAATTACTGCCAAAATGTTTGGGATTCAACCCAAAATCGCTATGCTAAGCTATTCTACAAAAGGTTCTGGTTTTGGTGATAGTGTTGATAAGGTGGTTGAAGCAACTAAATTAGCACACGATCTACGTCCAGACCTTGAGATTGATGGGGAATTGCAATTTGACGCAGCTTTCGTCCCAGAAACAGCAGCCCTAAAAGCTCCAGGTAGCAATGTAGCAGGTCAAGCAAATGTCTTCATCTTCCCAGGTATCGAGGCAGGTAATATTGGATATAAAATAGCTGAACGCCTAGGTGGTTTCGCAGCTATCGGTCCCGTTCTACAAGGATTGAATAAACCAGTCAACGATCTATCACGTGGATGTAACCCAGATGATGTTTACAAATTGACGCTCATCACAGCAGCTCAGGCGATCAATCAATAAAGAAATGGAGTCTCTTCCTCTAGTAGAAGAGGCTTTTTTAGCACAAAGAAAAGGACAGTTAGAAGCTTCTATGTTATACTAGATATATGTTAGATTTGAAAGAATACGGTATTGACATGTGGACGGAGGAGAAGATTTACTCTTTCCGCGAGAAACTCCTCAACTGGTACGATGAAAACAAACGGGATTTACCTTGGCGAAGAAGTAAAAATCCTTATCATATCTGGGTATCTGAAATCATGCTTCAGCAGACTAGAGTGGATACAGTTATTCCATACTACGAACGATTCTTGGACTGGTTTCCAACAGTAGAAAGTTTGGCGAATGCCCCTGAAGAGCGTTTGCTGAAAGCATGGGAGGGGTTAGGTTATTATTCTAGAGTGCGTAATATGCAGGTTGCGGCTCAGCAGATTATGGCTGACTTTGGTGGTCAATTTCCAAACACCTATGAAGGAATTTCTAGTTTAAAAGGGATTGGTCCTTATACTGCGGGAGCAATTTCCAGTATCGCTTTTAATTTACCTGAGCCCGCGGTCGATGGCAATGTTATGCGGGTTTTGGCACGTTTATTTGAGGTTAATCATGATATAGGAGTTCCCAGCAATCGAAAGATTTTTCAGGCTATGATGGAAATCTTGATTGATCCAGAACGACCAGGAGACTTTAATCAAGCCTTGATGGACTTGGGTTCTGATATAGAGGCTCCGGTTAATCCTCGACCAGAAGAAAGCCCTATTAAGGATTTTAGCGCTGCTTATCAGAATGGAACCATGGATTCTTATCCGATTAAAGAACCCAAGAAAAAGCCTCTTCCTATTTATCTTAAGGCTTTGGTTGTGCGCAATAATCGAGGTCAATATCTACTCGAGAAAAATGAAAGTGAGAAACTGCTAGCTGGTTTTTGGCATTTTCCCTTGATAGAAGTAGAGGAGTTTTCACAGGAAGAGGAACAGCTGAATCTGTTTGCTCAGGTTGCTGAAAAAAGCGTTGCTTTCGGTCCAACACCTCAAGAAAGTTTTGAGCAAGATTATGATTTAGAAGTTGATTGGTCCCATCAAGTATTTGATCAAGTCAAGCATGTCTTTAGCCATCGAAAATGGCATATTCAAATCTTAGCGGGTCAGGTGACAGATTCAAAACAGTTTGATGACAGAGAAATTCGCTGGATCTCCCCTCAGGAATTTTCTGATTATCCATTTGCTAAACCTCAACAAAAGATTTGGCAGGCTTATAAAACACTTCTTGAAGATGAGGGCTGGAATTAGCCATTTGTGCCTTCTTTACATTTTTTTGTTATAATAGATAGAGAAAAGGTGAACATATGAAAAAAATATTAGTTGTAGATGATGAGAAACCAATCTCAGATATTATTAAGTTCAATATGACCAAGGAAGGCTATGAGGTTGTAACAGCCTTTAACGGTAGAGAAGCTATCGAGCTATTTGAGGCAGAGCAACCAGATATTATTATCCTAGACTTGATGCTACCTGAGATCGATGGTTTAGAAGTTGCTAAGACCATTCGTAAGACTAGCAGTGTGCCTATCATTATGCTCTCAGCCAAGGATAGTGAGTTTGACAAGGTTATCGGTTTAGAACTTGGGGCAGATGATTATGTCACAAAGCCCTTCTCAAACCGTGAATTGCAGGCGCGTGTGAAGGCTTTACTCCGTCGTACAGACCTCGCTTCAGCTGATAGTCAAGAGTCTGATGAAAAGAAATCCCAACCCCTGCAGATTGGCGATTTGGAAATTCTGCCCGACGCTTACGTAGCCAAAAAATATGGTGAGGAATTAGAGTTGACTCATCGTGAGTTTGAGCTCTTGTACCACTTGGCTTCCCATATTGGACAAGTCATTACTCGTGAACACTTGCTTGAGACTGTTTGGGGCTATGATTATTTCGGTGATGTTCGTACAGTGGACGTGACCATCCGACGTTTGCGTGAAAAAATCGAAGACACTCCAAGCCGTCCAGAATACATCCTAACCCGTCGTGGTGTGGGTTATTATATGAGAAGTAATGATTGAAGCAATTAAACAAAGCGTTCTGAATAGAGATTTTATCTTTATCTTGATTTTAGTCGGCTTTATCTTGGTGGTAACCTTGCTATTGCTAGAAAATCGCCGTGATAATATTCGGCTAAAGCAGATTAATCAAAAGGTCAAGGATTTGATTGCAGGGGATTATTCTCGAGTTTTGGATATGCAAGGAAGCTCTGAAATCACCAACATCACCAATAACCTCAATGATTTGTCTGAGGTTATTCGTTTAACGCAGGAAAATCTGGAGCAAGAAACAAAAAGGCTTAACAGTATTCTTTCTTATATGACAGATGGAGTTCTTGCAACCAATCGCCGTGGTCAGATTACTATGATTAACGATATGGCTAAGAAACAGCTGGGTATCGTAAAAGAAGAAGCATTGAACAAAAGCATCCTAGAATTGCTTAAGATAGAGGAAGAATATGAACTGCGTGACCTCATTACACAGATTCCTGAATTGATGATTGATTCCCAAAATGCTAATGGAGAATATCTTAGTCTTCGTGTGCGTTTTGCACTCATTCGTCGTGAGTCTGGATTCATTTCTGGTTTGGTTGCCGTTTTGCACGATACGACTGAACAGGAGAAGGAAGAGCGTGAACGGAGACTCTTTGTTTCTAACGTCAGCCATGAGTTGCGGACACCTTTGACGAGTGTTAAATCTTATCTTGAAGCCTTAGACGAGGGAGCCTTGTATGATCCTGTTGCTCCTGATTTTATCAAGGTTTCGCTTGATGAAACCAACCGTATGATGCGGATGGTGACAGATCTCTTGCATCTCTCTCGTATTGATAATGCGACCACTCAGTTGGATGTGGAATTGATTAATTTTACAGCCTTCATCACCTTTATCCTCAATCGTTTCGATAAGATGAGGAGCCAGGATGAAGAGAAAAAATATGAGCTGGTTAGAGATTACCCAATCAATTCAGTTTGGATCGAGATCGATACTGATAAGATGACCCAGGTGATTGATAATATTCTCAACAATGCTATCAAGTACTCACCAGATGGTGGGAAAATTACTGTCAGCATGAAAACCACTGAAGACCAGATGATTTTATCTATCAAAGACCAAGGTCTAGGTATTCCAAAGCAAGATTTGCCGAAGATTTTTGACCGCTTTTACCGTGTGGATCGTGCAAGAAGTCGTGCTCAAGGTGGAACTGGTCTAGGTCTGGCTATTGCCAAGGAAATCATCAAACAACACAATGGCTTTATTTGGGCCAAAAGTGAATACGGTAAGGGATCAACCTTTACCATTGTGCTCCCTTATGATAAGGACGCAGTGAAAGAAGAAGTCTGGGAGGATGAAGTAGAAGACTAGAATGAGTGAAATAGGCTTTAAATACAGTATTTTAGCATCAGGTTCCAGTGGAAATTCCTTTTATCTGGAAACCCCAAAAAAGAAAATCCTAGTAGATGCAGGCTTGTCTGGTAAGAAAATTACCAGCCTGCTAGCTGAAATCAATCGCAAACCTGAAGATTTGGATGCGATTTTGATTACGCATGAGCATTCTGACCATATCCATGGAGTCGGTGTATTGGCTCGAAAGTATGGTATGGACCTTTACGCTAATGAGAAAACTTGGCAGGCTATGGAAAATAGCAAGTACCTTGGCAAGGTGGATTCATCGCAGAAGCACATTTTTGAAATGGGTAAAACCAAAACCTTTGGCGATATTGATATTGAGAGTTTTGGTGTCAGCCATGATGCAGTCGCACCCCAGTTTTATCGCTTTATGAAAGACGACAAGAGCTTTGTCATGCTGACCGATACAGGTTATGTCAGTGACCGTATGGCAGGAATTGTCGAGAATGCTGACGGTTATCTCATTGAGTCCAACCATGATGTGGAAATCTTGCGAGCAGGTTCTTATGCTTGGCGACTCAAACAGCGAATCTTATCTGATCTTGGTCACCTCTCTAACGAAGACGGTGCTGAGGCCATGATTCGTGCAATGGGAAATCGGACTAAGAAAATCTACCTCGGGCATTTGTCCAAGGAGAACAATATCAAGGAACTGGCTCATATGACTATGGTCAACCAGCTAGCGCAAGCTGATTTGGGAGTAGGAGTAGACTTTAAAGTTTACGATACCTCTCCCGATACAGCAACACCACTGACAGATATATAAAAAGAAGGCGAGTGCCTTCTTTTTTATGAATATTTCTTACAATCCTGCAAATTCTTTGATTTCTTGTGCTGACATTGAAGAGTCGCAACGGACATTGATTTGACCATCTGCAACGTGGACAAAGCCTGGTACAGTTGGAATTCCATAACGTGAACGGAATTCTTGCAACTCATTGAGTTGACTTGGTTCTTCACTGTTGATGAAGTAGATGTGTGCTTTAGTTTCAGCTAGGACACCTGCCAATGTGCCAGCAAATTTACGACAGTAAGGACAAGTTTTGCGACCGATAAAGAAGGTTGCTGTTTCTTTATTATTGAGTGCTTCTTGTGCACGTGCAACTGTAGTCACTTCAAGGTCTTTAATATCTTCTAAAAACTGATTCATAAGAATACCTCTCTTTTTTTGATAAAACTAGTATGCCACAAAGTTTCTAAAATTGCTCGGATTTGATACGAAAAAAAGATGAGATCGTTTTATCTCATCTTTCATCTTGCTTATTTTACAAAGGCATTGATTTCTGCTTCGATGTTGGCGATCTTAGCTTGAGAATCTTCGTTGCTTTGACCCACCACGGCAATGTAGAACTTAATTTTTGGTTCTGTACCTGAAGGGCGAACAGCGATCCAAGAACCATCCGCAAGAGTGTATTTCAAAACATCACTTGGAGGAGTTGTTAAGGCAGTTACAATACCATCAGCAGTAGTAGAAGTTTGTGCCTTGAAGTCTTCTGTGATTGAGATAGCAGTAGCGTTAAATTCTTTCGGACCATTGTCACGGAATTTAGCCATAATCGCTTTGATTTGCTCAGCGCCGTCGACACCAGAAAGAGTCACAGAGATGGTCTTCTCAGCATAGTAGCCATACTCTTTGTAAATTTCTTCGATACCGTCAGCCAATGTCAAACCGCGCGAACGATAGTAGGCAGCAAGTTCAGCAACGACTAGAACGGCTTGGATGGCGTCTTTATCACGTACGAATGGCTTGATCAAGTAACCGAAGCTTTCTTCAAATCCCATCATGTAAGTGTGATTGTGTTTTTCTTCGAATTCTTGGATTTTTTCAGCGATGAATTTGAAACCTGTCAAGACGTTGAACATGGTTGCGCCGTAGCTTTCAGCAATTTTCGTTACCAAGTCAGTTGAAACGATAGACTTACAGAGGGCTGCATTTTCTGGAAGAGTTCCAGCATTTTTGTGAGCTTCCAAGATGTATTTAGCCATGATGGCTCCGATTTGGTTACCTGAAAGGTTAAGGTAGCTACCATCTTTTTGAAGAACTTCAACACCAACACGGTCAGCATCAGGGTCAGTTGCGACCAGTACATCTGCACCTACTTTGCGTCCAAGTTCTTCAGCAAGTGCAAAAGCTGCTTGGCTTTCTGGGTTTGGAGATTTCACAGTAGAGAAATCAGGGTCTGGAGTTGCTTGCTCTTCTACGACTTGAACAGAGTCAAATCCGGCTTGGGCAAGAGCACGACGAGCCAACATTTCACCAGTACCGTGAAGTGGAGTGTAGACAATCTTCATGTCTTTACCGAATTCTTCAATCAAGGCTGGGTTGATGTTAACATCTTTAACCTCTTTGAGGTACTCAGTGTCAACAGCTTCACCGATGACTTCAATCAAACCAGAAGCTTTTTCTGCTTCTACATCAGCAACTTCCACAGCAAATGGATTTTCAATAGCGCGAATGTAAGTTGTCAAAGCGTCCGCATCGTGTGGAGGCATTTGACCGCCATCTTCACCATAAACCTTGTAACCATTAAATGGAGCTGGGTTGTGGCTGGCTGTGACCATAATACCTGCGAAACAGTTGAGGTGACGAACTGCAAATGAAAGTTCTGGAGTTGGACGAAGACTTTCAAATACGTAAGATTTGATACCATGTTTAGCAAGAACTGCCGCAGATTCAAAGGCAAACTCTGGTGAGAAGTGACGGCTATCGTAGGCGATTGCGACACCACGTTCTTTTTCGTTTCCACCTTTTGACTCAATCAAACGAGCCAATCCTTCAGTAGCTTGGCGAACAACGTAGATGTTGATGCGGTTTGTACCAGCACCAATCAAGCCACGCATACCTGCAGTACCAAATTCAAGATTGGTATAAAAGGCATCTTCCTTTGTTTTTTCATCCATATTTTCCAAATCTTGACGAAGGTAGTCTGGAAGATCAGCAAAATCGAGCCATTTTTGATAATTTTCTTGGTAAGTCATAGAGGATCTCCTTTTTTTGTAAATTCTTTTAATCGCTTTCATTATATCACGATTTATCATTTTAGTAAAACGTTAGCATAACTTTCTGAAAAAGCTTGAAATGAAATGGATTCTATAGTCTTGAACCCCTTAGGGAAACATGCTATACTACCTATATGATTATTTTACAAGCTAATAAAATTGAACGTTCATTTGCAGGAGAGATTCTTTTTGATAATATCAATCTGCAAGTAGATGAACGAGATCGGATTGCCTTAGTTGGAAAAAATGGAGCAGGTAAGTCTACTCTTTTAAAGATTTTGGTTGGGGAAGAGGAGCCAACTAGTGGAGAAATCAATAAGAAAAAAGATATTTCTCTGTCTTACCTAGCCCAAGATAGCCGTTTTGAGTCTGAAAATACCATTTATGATGAAATGCTCCATGTCTTTGATGATCTACGCCGTACGGAGAAACAACTGCGTCAGATGGAATTAGAGATGGGTGAAAAGTCTGGTGAAGATTTGGATAAACTGATGGCGGATTATGATCGTTTGTCAGAGAATTTCCGTCAGGCTGGTGGTTTTACCTACGAAGCTGATATCCGTGCTATCTTGAATGGTTTCAAGTTTGATGAATCTATGTGGCAGATGAAAATTGCTGAGCTTTCTGGCGGTCAAAATACTCGTCTGGCACTGGCTAAAATGCTCCTTGAAAAGCCCAATCTCTTGGTCTTGGACGAACCTACCAACCACTTGGATATCGAAACCATTGCCTGGTTGGAAAATTACCTAGTAAATTATAATGGTGCCCTCATTATTGTCAGTCACGACCGTTATTTTTTGGACAAGGTTGCGACGGTTACACTGGATTTGACCAAGCATTCTTTGGATCGCTATGTGGGCAATTACTCTCGCTTTGTCGAGTTGAAGGAGCAAAAGCTAGCTACTGAGGCAAAAAACTATGAAAAGCAACAGAAGGAAATTGCAGCTCTGGAAGACTTTGTCAATCGCAATCTAGTCCGAGCTTCAACGACCAAACGTGCCCAATCTCGCCGTAAACAACTGGAAAAAATGGAGCGTTTGGACAAACCTGAAGCTGGTAAGAAATCAGCCAATATGACTTTCCAGTCTGAAAAAACATCAGGAAACGTCGTTTTGACAGTTGAAAATGCTGCTATTGGCTATGATGGGGAAATATTGTCAGAACCTATCAATCTTGACCTTCGTAAAATGAATGCTGTTGCCATCGTAGGACCAAATGGTATTGGGAAGTCAACCTTTATCAAGTCAATAGTAGACCAGATCCCTTTTATCAAGGGAGAAAAGCGTTTTGGTGCCAATGTTGAGGTTGGTTACTATGACCAAACCCAAAGCAAGCTAACACCAAGTAATACTGTTCTGGATGAACTTTGGAATGATTTTAAACTGACACCAGAAGTTGAAATCCGCAACCGTCTTGGCGCTTTCCTCTTCTCAGGGGATGATGTTAAAAAATCAGTTGGAATGCTGTCTGGTGGCGAGAAAGCTCGTTTGCTTCTTGCAAAACTTTCAATGGAAAACAATAACTTCCTGATTCTTGACGAGCCGACCAACCACTTGGACATTGATAGCAAGGAAGTTTTGGAAAATGCCCTGATTGACTTTGATGGAACCCTTCTTTTCGTCAGTCACGACCGTTATTTCATCAACCGTGTAGCCACTCATGTTTTGGAATTGTCCGAGAATGGTTCGACCCTCTATCTAGGAGACTATGACTACTATGTTGAGAAGAAAGCAGAAGTAGAAACGAGTCAGCTTGATGAACTATCAACCAGCAACCAAGAAAAAGAAGCAAGTCCAGTCAATCACTACCGTGCTCAGAAAGAAAGTCAGAAAGAAGCCCGTAAGCTCATGCGACAAATCGAAAGTTTAGAAGCTGAGATCGAAGAATTAGAAAGTCAAAGTCAAGCCATTTCTGAACAAATGCTGGAAACCAACGATGCTGAAAAGCTCATGGAATTGCAGGCTGAACTGGACAAAATCAGCCATCGTCAGGAAGAAGCTATGCTTGAGTGGGAAGAATTATCGGAGCAGGTGTAAGAAATGGAACATCTTGGAAAGGTATTTCGTGAATTTCGAACCAGTGGGAAGTACTCTTTAAAGGAAGCGGCGGGCGATTCTTGCTCTACCTCTCAGTTATCTCGCTTCGAGCTTGGGGAGTCTGACCTAGCAGTTTCCCGTTTCTTTGAGATTTTGGATAATATTCATGTGACTATTGAAAATTTCATGGACAAGGCTAGGGATTTTCAAAATCATGAACATGTTGCCTTGATGGCACAGATTATTCCGCTTTACTACTCAAATAATATTGCTGGTTTTCAAAAGCTTCAAAAGGAACAGCTCAAGAAAGCGAAGAGTTCGACCAATCCCCTCTATTTTGAGCTGAATTGGATTCTGCTACAAGGACTGATTTGTCAAAGAGATGCTTATTACACGATGAGGCAGAGTGATTTGGAAAAGGTAGCAGATTATCTTTTTCAAACAGAAGAATGGACCATGTATGAGTTGATTCTTTTCGGAAATCTCTATACTTTCTACAATGTGGACTATGTGGCTCGGATTGGCAGAGAAGTCATGGAGCGAGAAGAGTACTACAAAGAAATTGGTCGGCATCGTAAACTTGTTTTGATTTTAGCTCTTAACTGTTACCAGCATTGTTTGGAGAATCGTTCTTTTGCGAATGCAGACTATTTTGAGGGCTATGTGGAGAAGTTGATTGGAAATGGTATCAAGCTTTATGAGCGCAATATCTTCCACTATCTCAAAGGTTTCGCCCTCTACCAGAGAGACTTGAAAGAAGAAGGGTGTAGTCAGATGCAGGGAGCCATGCATATTTTTGATGTGCTTGGACTTCCAGAGCAAGTGGCTTACTATCAGGAACATTATGAAAAATTTGTAAATGCTTAAATTTCCCAAATAAGGGAAATTTAAAGAGACTCCTTTCAGTTTTGATACAATAGTTTCAAAATTTGAGAGGAGCTTTTTATATGAATCGACATGCAATCCAGTTGATTAGTCGTGGGGCTATTAATAAAATAGGGAATATGCTCTATGACTATGGAAACAGTGTTTGGTTGGCATCGATGGGGACGATAGGACAGACTGTTCTTGGAATTTATCAAATTTCTGAACTCGTCACATCGATTCTGGTCAATCCCTTTGGCGGAGTGATTTCAGACCGCTTTTCGCGTCGCAAAATTTTGATGACGACAGACTTGATTTGTGGTATTCTCTGTTTAGCTATTTCTTTCATCAGAAATGATAGCTTGATGATTGCTGCTCTGATCTTCGCAAATATTGTTCAGGCGATTGCCTTTGCATTTTCTCGTACAGCCAATAAAGCCATTATAACTGAGGTTGTAGAGAAAGACGAGATTGTGACCTATAATGCTCGCTTAGAGCTCGTTTTGCAGGTTGTAGGTGTTAGCTCCCCTGTACTTTCTTTCCTCGTTTTACAATTTGCCAGTCTCCATATGACGCTTGTTTTAGATGCCATTAGTTTTTTCATCGCATTTACATTAGTAGCTTTTCTTCCCAAAAAAGAGACTCAGTTACAAGAGAAAAAGACTTTCAGCTGGAAAAATATTTTTGCTGATATGAAAGAAGGACTTGCCTATATCTGGCACCAGCAAGAAATCTTTTTCCTTCTGATAGTAGCTTCCAGTGTTAATTTCTTTTTTGCAGCTTTTGAATTTCTCCTCCCTTTTTCAAATCGACTTTACGGGGTAGAAGGAGCTTATGCGAGTATTTTGACTATGGGCGCTATTGGTTCGATTATCGGAGCTCTTCTAGCTAGTAAAATAAAGGCAAGTGTTTATAATCTTTTGATTTTATTGGCTTTGACTGGAGTTGGAGTTTTTATGATGGGATTACCACTGCCAACTTTTCTTTCCTTTTCTGGAAATTTAGTTTGTGAACTGTTTATGACGATTTTTAATATTCACTTTTTTACTCAGGTGCAAATCAAGGTTGAGGGGGAATACTTGGGGAGAGTGCTAAGCACAATTTTTACCTTAGCCATTCTATTTATGCCGATTGCAAAAGGCTTTATGACAGTGCTGCCAAGTGTTCATCTCTTTTCTTTCTTGATAATTGGAAGCGGGGTTATCATCCTATCTTGTCTATCTCTCGTTTATGTGCGAAGTCATTTAAAAAAAGAGTTATAATTTCTCTTTTTTAGAAAATATTTCTCCACAATCCATTTTTCAGTCCTTCTCTATTGTGAGGAGGGCTTGATTTATGGTAGAATAGTTTTATGAATGAAAGAATGAATGAGTTAGTTGCCTTGCTCAACCGCTATGCGACCGAGTACTATACGAGTGATAATCCCTCGGTGTCAGATAGCGAGTATGATCGCCTCTACCGAGAGTTGGTCGAGTTGGAAGCTGCCTATCCAGATCAAGTTTTAGCGGACAGTCCGACCCATCGCGTTGGTGGTAAGGTTTTAGATGGTTTTGAAAAATACAGTCATCAGTATCCTCTTTATAGTTTGCAGGATGCTTTTTCACGTGAAGAGTTGGAAGCTTTTGATGCGCGTGTTCGCAAGGAGTTACCCCATCCCACCTATATCTGTGAGCTGAAAATCGATGGTTTGTCTATCTCTCTTACTTATGAGAATGGGATTTTGGTCGCTGGGGCGACACGTGGTGATGGTTCTATTGGTGAGAATATAACTGAAAATCTCAAGCGCGTAAAGGATATTCCCCTAACCTTGCCTGAAAAACTAGATATCACCGTTCGTGGGGAGTGTTACATGCCACGCGCTTCCTTTGATCTGGTCAACCAAGCTCGCCAAGAAAATGGGGAGCCTGAATTTGCCAATCCTCGTAATGCAGCAGCAGGAACTCTGCGTCAGTTGGATACAGGAGTAGTAGCTAAGCGTAATCTTGCGACTTTTCTATATCAAGAAGCTAGTCCTTCTACTCGAGATAGCCAAGAAAAAGTCTTGAAGCATCTTGAACAGCTTGGTTTTGTGGTTAATCCTAAACGAATATTGGCTAAAAGTATAGATGAGATATGGGACTTCATCCAAGAAGTTGGACAAGAACGGGACAATTTACCTTATGACATTGATGGAGTGGTAATCAAGGTCAATGACCTTGCAGGTCAAGAAGAGCTTGGCTTTACCGTTAAAGCACCCAAGTGGGCAGTCGCCTACAAGTTTCCTGCTGAAGAAAAAGAAGCCCAGCTCCTTTCAGTTGACTGGACAGTAGGTCGTACTGGTGTTGTGACCCCAACTGCCAATCTAACACCTGTTCAGCTTGCTGGCACTACTGTTAGCCGTGCAACACTGCACAATGTAGATTATATTGCTGAAAAGGATATCCGCAAAGACGATACGGTTATCGTTTATAAGGCGGGGGACATCATCCCTGCTGTTCTGCGTGTAGTAGAGTCCAAGCGTGTTTCTGAAGAAAAACTAGATATTCCGACTAATTGTCCAAGTTGTGACAGTCAATTGCTTCATTTTGAAGATGAAGTGGCTCTTCGTTGTATCAATCCACGATGCCCTGCCCAAATCATGGAAGGTTTGATTCACTTTGCCTCTCGAGACGCCATGAATATTACGGGGCTTGGTCCATCTATCGTTGAAAAACTTTTTGCTGTTAATCTGGTTAAGGATGTGGCAGATATTTACCGTTTGAAAGAAGATGATTTCCTCCTTTTAGAAGGTGTCAAGGAAAAGTCTGCTTCTAAACTGTATCAGGCTATTCAAGCATCCAAGGAAAACTCTGCTGAAAAGCTCTTGTTTGGTCTGGGAATTCGCCATGTCGGAAGCAAGGCTAGCCAACTCTTGCTCCAACATTTCCACTCTATTGAAAATCTAGCCCAAGCAGACCCAGAGGAAGTAGCAAGTATCGAGAGCTTGGGTAGTGTGATTGCTCAAAGTCTTCAGACTTATTTTGCTACAGAAGGATCGAAGATTCTCTTAGATGAGTTGAAAGAAGCTGGAGTCAATCTGGACTACAAAGGACAGACAGTAGTAGCAGATGCGGCCTTGTCAGGTTTGACAGTAGTTCTGACAGGAAAATTGGAACGCCTCACGCGCTCAGAAGCAAAAAGCAAACTCGAAAGTCTTGGTGCCAAAGTCACAGGCAGCGTATCCAAGAAAACAAATCTTGTCGTAGCAGGAGCCGATGCGGGCAGTAAACTGCAAAAAGCTCAAGAACTAGGTATCGAAGTTCGAGATGAAGCTTGGCTAGAAAGTTTGTAAAGAATAGTTGATAACTAGATGTTAGATAGTATGGAACTATCTCTCCTGATGTGTTTTGACATGGTTAAAATCTGTTGTCCATCGTGATGAAATGCCAACTGAATCCATCAGAATCAAATAAAATTAAAATAGAAATTAGAAATTAGGAAAAAAGATGTACAATTATCCCGTTCTCCTCCATTTTCATAGAAAAAATGGAGATTATACAGCTTGCTTATTTAGCACAGACCGAGATGAAAACAAAAGCTCTTTAACTTCAGAGACCACTTATTTTGGTCTTCAGTTTTCTTTTACCGTGACCAGTCAGGAAAAGGTGGATAGTTTCACCTTCAAAGCCGAGATAGATGGTGTATTAAAAGAATATCTTGTACGTTTTAACTACTATCCCTTGCTAACAGAAGCATGGATTTTAGAGGGAGACGAGACTGTGTATTATTCAGAAAATCCAGCTATTGCTAGTCCATATTATAAGGATCAGAATCCATTTGCCTTTGATAAAGCCATCCATAGCGCAAGCTTTGATCATCACTGGGGATACCAAGGAGAACTAGGTTACAGCCTTTCAGATTATCAGACAAGTTTTAAACTTTGGGCTCCAACAGCTACAGCTGTTCAGGTGGTTGTCTATGAAAACACTAGTAACGATGCACCGATTTGGAAAACTTTTAATCTAGAGCGTGGTAATAGCTATTCATACAGCCATAAGTACAATACCATTGGTGTGTGGAGTCTAGACTTAGATGAAAATCTTGCTGGTAAGGCTTATCAGTATCAAATTGAATTTCCTCACCACCAGACTTTGACACGAGACCCTTACACGATTGCCACAAGTCCTGACGGAAAACGTTCCGTAATTCTTTCTCATCAAGACAGACAAGTAGAAGGATTCAAAGTCAAACATGGGACAGAAGCTCCATGGCGTTTGGAGAATCCATGTAAAGCAGTTATCTGTGAAATGCATATTCGTGATTTTACCAAATCGCCTACATCTGGTGTTCCTGAAGAACTCCGCGGAACCTTCTTGGGTGCTGCTCAGACTGGAACGGTTAACCAATACGGCCAAGCAACCGCCTTTGACTATATTAAAGAACTTGGTTGCAACTATGTTCAACTTCAACCGATATTTGATCGCCATAAGGAATACGATGAAGAGGGAAATGTAACCTATAACTGGGGTTATGACCCTCAAAACTACAACGCCCCTGAAACAAGTTTCTCTAGTAATCCAGATGATCCCGGACAAGCTATTCGAGACCTCAAGACCATGATTCAGGCTTATCATAATGCAGGAATCGGTGTCATTATGGATGTCGTTTACAACCATACCTTCTCAACAGTGGACGCTCCATTCCAGACAACTGTTCCCGATTATTTCTATCGTATGAATCGTGATGGAACTTTTCAAAACGGTACGGGAGTAGGAAATGAAACTGCAAGTGAACATGAGATGTTCCGCAAGTATATGATTGATTCCATCCTCTATTGGGTGAAAGAATACAATATTGACGGTTTCCGTTTCGACTTGATGGGCATTCATGATGTCAAAACTATGCAAGCAATTCGTTGGGCACTGGATGAGGTCGATCCGCGTATTCTCACTTATGGAGAAGGCTGGGATATGGGAACAGGTCTTGCTCCTTATGACAAGGCTAAGAAGGACAATGCCTACCAGATGCCAAATATCGGTTTCTTCAATGATAATCAGCGTGATGCGGTCAAAGGAGGAGAAGTTTATGGGGCAATCAAATCAGGATTTGTGAGTGGTGCTGCTACAGAACCAATCGTCGCCAAGGCTATTCTTGGTAGCCGAGAATTGGGATCTTATCTCAGTCCAAACCAGGTTCTCAACTATGTTGAAGCCCATGACAATTACAATCTTCATGACTTGTTGGCAACCCTTCATCCTGATCAGAGTTCCGATCAGATTATGCGCAAGGTTGAGACAGCGACAGCTATGAATCTTCTCATGCAAGGAATGGCCTTTATAGAACTAGGTCAAGAGTTTGGTCGAACTAAGTTGGTTCCAACTGGTGAACATGGAGAACTAACTCCTGCAGACCGAGAACGTGCTATGAATAGCTATAATGCTCCGGACAGTGTTAACCAAGTCAACTGGGATCTGATCAATGAACGCCAAGACAGCATCGAGTTTATTCGTCAGATTATCCGCCTAAAAACGCAAATCAGTGCCTTCTCTTATCCAACATATGAAGAAATTTACCGTCATGTCTTTGTTCACACGGCTGCTGAAAATAGTGGCTGGATTGTCTACGAGATTCACGGTGGATCCGAACATCTATTAGTGGTATTTAATGCTAAGGGAACCTCCTTCTACTTTGAAAATGCAGGTAAGCTTGAAATGTTCCTTACCAACAGTCGTTCAAAACAAGAAAATGTTATTGATGATATTAGTGTCGCAGTTTTAAAAGTGCTCTCATAAATTAATGTAGTAAAAAGGGTTAGATTATCTAATCCTTTTTGTCGTTTATGAGGTTTTTAATGAAGAGTAGAATTAAGTTTCAAATAATTTGAAGGATCAAGATTGTGAAAAAAATCTCAATTTTTTCACAAAAAGGGTTGTAATTTTCTGAAAATTTGATAAAATAAGTCTTAATCATTTTCAGGAGGAAGAAAATTGGCAAGATATCAAAATTTAGTAAATGGAAATTGGAAATCATCTGAAAAGGAAATTACAATCTATTCACCCATTAATCAGGAAAAGCTGGGGACAGTACCAGCTATGAGTCAAGCTGAAGTAGATGAGGCTATGAAAGCTGCGCGTGCAGCTCTCCCAGCATGGCGTGATTTAGCACCAGTTGAGCGTGCAGCCTATTTGCATAAGACAGCAGACATTTTGGAACGTGATAAAGAAAAAATTGGTACAATTCTTGCCAAAGAGGTCGCTAAAGGGATAAAAGCAGCCATTGGAGAAGTAGTACGTACAGCAGATTTGATTCGTTTTGCTGCAGAAGAAGGTCTCCGTATCACTGGACAAGCAATGGAAGGTGGCGGTTTTGAAGCAGCAAGTAAAAACAAGCTAGCCGTTGTTCGTCGTGAGCCAGTTGGAGTTGTGTTAGCTATCGCGCCATTTAACTATCCAGTTAACCTTTCTGGATCTAAGATTGCTCCGGCTTTGATTGCAGGGAATGTCGTCATGTTTAAACCGCCAACACAAGGATCTATCTCAGGTCTGTTATTAGCCAAGGCTTTTGATGAGGCAGGTATTCCAGCAGGAGTATTTAATACGATAACTGGCCGTGGTTCTGAAATCGGTGACTATATCATTGAACACAAAGAAGTTAACTTTATCAACTTTACAGGTTCAACTCCAATTGGTGAGCGAATCGGTCGTTTAGCTGGAATGCGTCCTATCATGCTTGAACTTGGTGGGAAAGATGCAGCAATTGTTCTCGAAGATGCAGACTTGGAACACGCAGCTAAACAAATCGTCGGTGGAGCCTTTAGCTATTCAGGACAACGTTGTACTGCCATCAAGCGTGTCTTGGTTGTGGAAAGCGTAGCAGACAAATTGGCTGAATTGCTCCAAGCTGAAGTTGCTAAGCTAACAGTCGGTGACCCATTTGACAATGCAGATATTACACCTGTTATTGATAATGCTTCAGCTGATTTCATCTGGGGATTGATCGAAGACGCTCAGGGAAAGGGTGCCCAAGCGCTCAGTCCAATCAAACGTGAGGGCAATCTCATTTGGCCAGGACTTTTTGATTATGTCACAAGAGATATGAAATTAGCATGGGAAGAACCGTTTGGTCCTGTTCTCCCAATTATCCGTGTCGCTGATGCGGATGAAGCAGTAGCAATTGCCAATGAATCTGAGTTCGGTCTTCAATCATCCGTGTTCACAAATGACTTTAAAAAAGCGTTTGAAATCGCTGAAAAACTTGAAGTCGGTACTGTTCATATTAACAATAAAACGCAACGTGGGCCAGATAATTTCCCATTCCTTGGTGTAAAAGGTTCTGGTGCTGGTGTGCAAGGGATTAAATACAGCATTGAAGCAATGACAAATGTCAAATCCATTGTTTTTGATGTGAATTAATTTATAAAATCAGGAAATAACATTCCTGATTTTTATTTTTACTAAAAAATTCAGTTTAAAATTGAAAAATAACGAATGTTTTGGTATTATACTAAGAAAATATATGCAAATTATTCTTTTCTCTCTGAAATGAGTGAAAGCTTAGTTAAGATAATTTTTCCAAAATTTTCAAGATATTTTTTAAGAAATTCCGTAAACTGCTTGAAAGTTCTTTTAAAAGATAGTATAATAGAATTATAGAAAACGCTTACAAAAAGAAAGGGGATTGGATGAATAATCAAGAAGCATTGAGAACCTTCACTACTGGAGAAAATTTTCATCTTCAGCACTATCTAGGAGCACATAAAGAGGAAAAAGACGGAGAAATTGGTTTTATCTTCCGTGTTTGGGCACCTAACGCTCAGGCTGTGCACTTAGTTGGTGATTTTACAAACTGGACAGAGCATCAAATTCCCATGGTTCGTAATGAAGCAGGTGTTTGGGAAGTCTTCACAAGTCTGGCTCATGAAGGACAGATTTATAAGTATCATATCACGCGTGCAAATGGGCACCAGATTATGAAAATTGATCCATTGGCGGTTCGTTTTGAGGCTCGTCCGGAGACTGGAGCCATCCTGACTGATATTCCAGAGAAAAAATGGAAAGATGGTCTTTGGCTAGCTAGGAGAAAACGCTGGGGCTTTTTTGAGAGACCAGTCAATATTTATGAAGCCCACGCTGGATCTTGGAAGAGAAATCCAGATGGTAGTCCATACAGCTTTGCACAACTCAAGGAAGAACTCATTCCATACCTTGTTGAGATGAATTACACTCACATCGAGTTTATGCCTTTAATGGCTCACCCGCTTGGATTGAGTTGGGGCTACCAGCTTATGGGTTACTTTGCTATGGAGCATTCTTACGGGCGACCAGAAGAATTCCAAGATTTTGTTGAGGAATGTCATTTAAACAATATCGGTGTAATTGTGGATTGGGTTCCAGGTCATTTTACCATCAACGATGACGCCCTTGCTTATTACGATGGAACACCAACTTTTGAATACCAAGACCACAATAAGGCACATAACTACGGTTGGGGAGCTCTTAACTTTGACCTTGGGAAGAATGAAGTCCAGTCCTTCTTGATTTCTAGCATTAAATTCTGGATTGAATTTTATCATTTAGATGGTATTCGAGTGGATGCAGTCAGCAATATGCTCTACCTAGACTATGATAATGCTCCTTGGACTCCAAACAAAGACGGTGGCAATCTCAACTACGAAGGCTACTATTTCCTTCAACGTTTGAACACTGTTATCAAGTTAGCGCATCCAGATGTGATGATGATTGCAGAAGAAAGTTCATCAGCAACAAAGATTACTGGTATGAAAGAAATGGGCGGTCTTGGATTTGACTACAAGTGGAATATGGGGTGGATGAACGACATTCTCCGTTTCTACGAGGAAGACCCGATTTATCGTAAGTATGATTTTAATCTTGTGACATTCAGCTTTATGTATGTTTTCAACGAAAACTACCTCTTACCATTCTCGCATGATGAAGTCGTACATGGTAAGAAGAGCATGATGCACAAGATGTGGGGAGATCGATACAATCAATTTGCAGGTTTGCGAAATCTCTACACTTATCAAATTTGTCATCCAGGTAAGAAACTCTTGTTCATGGGAAGCGAATATGGTCAGTTCTTAGAGTGGAAGTCTGAGGAACAGCTAGAATGGTCTAACTTGGAAGATCCAATGAATGCTAAGATGAAGTACTTCACTTCTCAACTCAATCAATTCTATAAAGAGCATCGTTGCCTTTGGGAAATTGACACCAGCTACGACGGCATCGAAATTATCGATGCGGATAATAGAGATCAGAGTGTCCTTTCCTTTATTCGTAAGAGTAAAAAGGGTGAAATGCTAGTCTGTGTCTTTAATATGGCGCCTGTT
This sequence comes from bacterium, assembly GCA_905221335.1. Classification (GTDB taxonomy): domain Bacteria; phylum Bacillota; class Bacilli; order Lactobacillales; family Streptococcaceae; genus Streptococcus. The sequence goes on along the minus strand of CAJNCT010000001.1, from coordinate 625,617 downwards.
GAACGAAAAGACTTTACAATCGGACTTCCTGTCGCGGGAGTTTATGAAGAAGTTTGGAATACAGAATTGGAACAATGGGGTGGTGTCTGGAAAGAATACAACCAAACGGTTCAAACCCAAGAAGGATTATGGAAGGATTATGAGCAGACCTTGACCTTCACCTTGCCAGCTATGGGAGCAAGTATCTGGAAGATTAAACGTCGCTTGAAACCAACTAAAACTGTCACAAATAAAACCCAAAAAGGAGTAGAAAATGAAGAATGAAATGCTAGCTTTGATCCTTGCAGGTGGGCAAGGAACACGTCTCGGAAAACTCACTCAAAGCATTGCCAAACCAGCAGTGCAATTCGGTGGGCGCTACCGTATCATTGACTTTGCTCTTTCCAACTGTGCTAACTCTGGGATTCACAATGTCGGCGTGATTACACAATACCAGCCTCTTGCCTTGAACAACCACATCGGAAATGGTTCGAGCTGGGGACTAGATGGCATTAATACAGGTGTTTCTATCCTTCAACCCTACTCTGCAAGTGAAGGAAACCGTTGGTTTGAAGGGACTAGCCACGCTATCTACCAAAACATTGACTACATCGACAGTGTTAACCCAGAATATGTTCTCATCCTCTCTGGAGACCATATTTACAAGATGGACTATGATGACATGCTTCAGTCTCATAAGGACAACAACGCCAGCTTGACAGTAGCTGTTCTAGATGTGCCTCTCAAAGAAGCTAGTCGCTTTGGTATCATGAATACAGATGCCAATAATCGTATCGTTGAATTTGAAGAAAAACCAGCCGAACCTAAGTCTACCAAAGCTTCTATGGGAATCTATATTTTTGACTGGAAACGTCTACGCAACATGCTAGTAGCCGCTGAAAAGAACAAGGTAGATATGTCAGACTTTGGTAAAAACGTTATTCCAAATTACCTTGAGTCTGGAGAAAGCGTTTATGCTTATGAATTCAAAGGCTACTGGAAAGACGTTGGTACTATCGAGTCTCTATGGGAAGCAAATATGGAATACATTGATCCAAACAATGCTTTGGATAGTCGTGATCGTCAGTGGAAAATCTACTCACGGAACTTGATTTCACCACCAAACTTTATTGGAAAACACGCTCATGTAGAAGATTCTTTAGTTGTGGATGGCTGTCTCGTGGATGGAACTGTTAAGCATTCTATTCTCTCAACAGAAGCGCAAGTACGTGAGGGTGCTGAAGTAGTAGACTCTGTAATCATGAGTGGTGCCATTATCGGAAAAGGTGCAAAAATTAAACGTGCCATCATTGGTGAAGGTGCTGTTATTTCTGAAGGTGTCGAAATTGATGGAACAGACGAAGTACAAGTAGTAGGATATGATGAAGTAGTGGGGGTAGCAACAGATGAAGATTGATAAATATTCAGCCATTTTAGGAAACACCGTTGGTTTTCACGATATGTCAACTTTGACAGATCATCGTCCAGTAGCCAGCTTGCCATTTGGAGCAAAATATCGTTTGATCGACTTCCCTCTCTCTAGCCTTGCAAATGCTGGTGTTCGTAGTGTCTTTGGAATTTTCCAACAAGATAATATCAGTTCAGTCTTTGACCACATTCGTTCAGGACGTGAGTGGGGCTTATCTACCCTTCTCAGTCACTACTATCTAGGTATTTATAATACGCGTGTTGAAAGTAGCACAGTTGGGAAAGAATATTACCAACAGCTTCTCACTTATTTGAAACGTTCAGGGTCAAATCAGACGGTTGCACTTAACTGTGATATCGTGGTGAATATTGACCTCAATCAAGTATTCCATTTACATACTACTGCCGGTCGTCCGATTACAGTTGTTTATAAGAAATTACCTAAAAAGGATATTTCAGATGTTAATGCCATCTTGGAAGTGGATGAAACAGACCGTGTTCTTTCTCATAAACTTTTTGATACCAAATCAACAGATGAACTTTTCAACATGTCTACAGATATATTCGTCGTTGATACTCCGTGGTTGATTGAACGACTTGAAGAAGAAGTTCAAAAAGAATATCCAGAAAAATTACGCTATGTTTTACGTGAGTTGGCAGCTAAAGAAGGTGCTTTTGCTTATGAATACACTGGCTACCTAGCCAATGTTCACTCTGTTCAATCCTATTATCAAGCCAATATTGATATGCTGGAGTCTCAAAAATTCTACTCTCTCTTCTCACCTAACCAAAAAATTTATACCAAGGTTAAGAATGAAGAACCAACTTACTACTCAAACACCTCTAAGGTAAGTACTTCGCAGTTCGCCTCTGGTAGTATCATAGAGGGTGAAGTGGTTCAGTCGGTCCTATCACGTAATATTCACGTTCATAAGGATAGTTTGGTGAAAAACAGTCTTCTTTTCCCTCGAGTTGTCATTGGCCAAGGTGCCCAAGTTGAGTATGCAATCTTGGACAAAGGGGTTGAAGTTGCTGACGGTGTCGTGATTCGAGGAACTGCTGAACATCCAGTCGTAGTCAAAAAAGGCGAAAAAGTAACAGAGGATATTCATTCATGAAAATTTTATTTGTAGCAGCAGAGGGTGCACCCTTTTCAAAAACAGGTGGTTTGGGAGACGTTATTGGCGCTCTTCCTAAATCACTGGTAAAGGCTGGGCATGAAGTTGCGATTGTCTTACCTTACTATGACATGGTAGAGGCTAAGTTCGGCGACCAGATTGAGGATGTTCTTCACTTTGAAGTGAGTGTAGGATGGCGTAGACAGTACTGTGGTATTAAGAAGAACGTTTTGAATGGTGTTACCTTCTACTTCGTAGACAATCAAACGTATTTCTTCCGAGGTCATGTTTACGGAGATTTCGATGATGGTGAACGTTTTGCCTTCTTCCAACTAGCTGCTCTTGAAGCCATGGAGCGAATTGATTTCATTCCAGATATTCTCCATGTCCATGATTATCACACCGCTATGATTCCTTTCCTCTTGAAGGAAAAATACAGATGGATTCAGGCATATCAAGGAATCAGAACCGTTTTAACTATTCATAATTTGGAATTCCAAGGTCAGTTTTCTGAAGGAATGTTGTGGGATTTGTTCGGTGTTGGGTTTGAACGCTATGCTGATGGCACCCTTCGTTGGAATGACTGTCTTAACTGGATGAAAGCAGGTATTCTCTACGCGGATCGTGTCTCAACCGTATCTCCTAGCTATGCACATGAGATTATGACTAGTCAGTTCGGTTGTGGCTTGGATCAGATTCTTCGTATGGAGTCAGGTAAGGTTTCGGGTATTGTTAATGGAATCGATACTGATCTCTATAATCCAGAGACAGATGCTCTTTTAGACTATCATTTTGATGAGGATGACTTGTCAGGAAAAGCACAAAACAAAGCAAAATTGCAAGAGAGAGTTGGTCTACCAGTACGAGCAGATGTTCCTCTGGTTGGGATTGTCTCTCGATTGACACGCCAAAAAGGCTTTGATGTCGTTGTAGAAAGTTTGCATCGTTTCTTACAAGAGGACGTTCAAATAGTCCTTTTAGGAACAGGTGACCCAGCTTTTGAACATTCCTTCTCATGGTTTGCTCAAGTCTATCCAGACAAGCTATCAGCAAATATCACTTTCGACGTCAAACTTGCTCAAGAAATCTACGCAGCTTGTGATCTCTTCCTCATGCCGAGTCGTTTTGAACCATGTGGTTTGTCTCAAATGATGGCGATGCGCTATGGAACTCTACCATTGGTTCATGAAGTGGGTGGCTTGCGTGATACGGTTCAATCCTTCAATCCAATCGAAGGAACTGGAACTGGATTTAGCTTTGACAATTTAACACCATACTGGCTTAACTGGAGTTTCCAAACAGCCTTGGATGTTTATAAGTACCAGCCGGACGTTTGGAGAAATCTACAAAAACAAGCTATGGAATGCGATTTCTCATGGGATACAGCCTGCAAATCTTATCTGGACTTGTACCATAGTTTAGTCAACTAATAGATAAAATCGTATGATTCTTTCATACGATTTTTGGGCTGTTTAGAAAAGAGGAGAAGTGATGACTCAAGTAATGGGCCTCTGTGTCATGGATGTTGATGGCACCCTGATAGCAGAGGAAGTGATTGATCTTTTAGGAAGAGAAGCAGGTTGCGAAGCCGAAATTTCGCAGATTACAAGACAAGCAATGCGAGGTGGACTGGACTTTGAAACAAGTTTACGAGCGAGAGTGGCTTTGTTAAAAGGTCTTCCGATTTCGGTCTTTGATACTGTCTTCAAATCCATTCATCTGTCCCAAAATGCTCAGGAATTTATCTCTATTCTTCAAAAGAAGGGCATTCTAGTCGGTCTAGTGTCTGGTGGATTTACATTAATAGTTGAGAGATTAGCAGAATCCCTTGGGATTTCCTATTCCTCTGCCAATCAGTTGGAAGTCAAAGACGGTTTTTTAACAGGTAAATTAGTTGGTGAAATTGTGACAGCCCAAGTAAAACAAGCTACTCTTGAGAAATGGAGAAAAGAATTAAAACTACCCAAAGAAAGAACGATTGCCATCGGTGATGGTGTCAATGACCTCTTGATGTTAAAGACAGCAGGAATCGGTATAGCCTTTTGTGCCAAAGAATTCGTAAAAGTTGAGATAGCTTGTCATGTAGATAAAAGGGATTTTTTAGAAGTTCTTCCTTTGATTGATTTCTTAGAATGAGAGGGAACTATGAAAATTGTAATTGCACCCGATTCTTTTAAAGAAAGTTTGACGGCAGAAGAGGTCGCTCAAGCTATAAAAAGAGGCTTCGAACAGTCAATAGCAGATGTAGAATGTCTGCTCTGTCCTGTTGGTGATGGTGGGGAAGGAACTGTAGACGCTATTCGCCATTCTCTTGAACTCGAAGAAAAATGGCAAGAGGTGACAGGACCTTTTGGCCTCAAAGAATCAATGCGCTACTTTCAAAAAGGTCAAATAGCGCTCTTTGAAGTTGCTGACTTGGTTGGTTTAGGAAAGATTCCGAAGGAGAAACGAAACCCTCTCCACATCCAAACCAGAGGAATTGGAGAGTTGATTCACCATCTCATTGATCAAGGGATGAAAGAAATCTATATCGGAGTTGGTGGTACGGCTAGTAATGACGGTGGGATAGGCATTGCTGCTGGTTTAGGTTATCGTTTTTATGATAAGAATGGAAAAGAATTGCCAGCTTGCGGTCAGACTTTGCTTGAGTTCGAGTCAATTTCAGACAGCGAGTTGTATAGGATTCCTGAAGATGTGAAGATTCGCATTTTAGCAGATGTCGTGAGTCCTCTATGTGGCCACCAAGGAGCGACCTATACATTTGGAAAACAAAAGGGCTTAGATCCTGCTTTGTTTAAAACAGTAGATTTGGCGATGCAGCGGTTCTATGAAAAATTATCGCCTTCAATCCTGTCTCTTAAAGGAGCAGGAGCTGGCGGGGGTATTGCGGCTGGGCTCTGTGCCTTTGCAAAGGCTTGTATCGTATCTGGGATTGATACTTGCTTGGATTTGATTAACTTTGACAAGAAAGTTGTAGGTGCCGACTTGGTTATCGTCGGAGAAGGCAGACTGGATAGTCAAAGCTTTGTTGGAAAAGCTCCTATCGGCGTAGCAAAAAGAACCCCTAACGGAGTTCCTATTATCGCTATTTGTGGAAGTCTTGCTGACGATTTGCCTCCCCTACCATTCGAAAATATACAAGCAGCCTTTTCCATTTTAGAAAAAAGCGAACCTTTGGAAGACAGTTTGAAAAATGCAAGTCTCTATTTGGAGCACACAGCTACTAATATTGGTCGTTTATTAAACATGAGAAACCATTAACCAAACCATTTCTTCCAGATAGATTTTTTAGGAGTTTCTGTCTTTTTCTCCTCCCAGAGATTCGAGAATGCAAGTCTAAGGTCCTTTTCATCCACTTGAACGGGTTCATTCGTGTGAATAACTAGACCAAAAGGAGAGGTGATATGATCGTCTGAAACAATAGTCGCCTGGCAGTTGCTTTCCTTTGCTTGTTTTAAGTAAAAGACTTGTTTGTCAAACTCGATATTTGGGGAAATCTTCACAAAAAGTACCTCTACCTTTTCTTGAAAAACCTCTAAAATAGAGAAAAATCCATGTTCGAATTCAGAACTATTGGCAGTACTGATATCCGAGTAGCCAAGAACTCTTTCCTCGAAAGTGCCGAGATAGCGGCGTTGTTCGTCAGGGTTTAATTTCGTCCCACCATGAGCTTTTTCTAGTAGTTGTTTTGATAAATCTGTCATAAAAACAGTATATCACAAAAATCGCAAGAAAACAGACAAAAGAAAGCGATTACTTTATAAAGTTAAGGAAAATTTGCACAAAGATAACGTTTTTTCTTGAAAAACGCTTATTTTTAAGGTATCATAGAGGTGTAAAAAATTTAACTCAAAGGAGAGTAAAAAATGTCAATTATTACTGATGTTTACGCTCGCGAAGTCCTAGACTCACGCGGTAACCCAACACTTGAAGTAGAAGTTTATACTGAATCAGGTGCTTTCGGACGTGGTATGGTTCCATCAGGAGCTTCTACTGGTGAACACGAAGCAGTTGAACTTCGCGACGGTGACAAATCTCGTTACGGTGGTCTTGGTACACAAAAAGCTGTTGACAACGTAAACAACATCATCGCTGAAGCAATCATCGGCTACGATGTACGTGACCAACAAGCTATCGACCGTGCTATGATCGCACTTGACGGTACTCCTAACAAAGGTAAATTGGGTGCAAACGCAATTCTTGGTGTGTCTATCGCTGTAGCTCGCGCTGCTGCTGACTACCTTGAAATCCCACTTTACAGCTACCTTGGTGGATTCAACACTAAAGTTCTTCCAACTCCAATGATGAACATCATCAACGGTGGTTCTCACTCTGACGCTCCAATCGCTTTCCAAGAATTCATGATCGTACCTGCTGGTGCACCATCATTCAAAGAAGCTCTTCGTTGGGGTGCTGAAATCTTCCACGCACTTAAGAAAATCCTTAAATCACGTGGTTTGGAAACTGCCGTAGGTGACGAAGGTGGATTCGCTCCTCGTTTCGAAGGAACTGAAGACGGTGTTGAAACTATCCTTGCTGCGATCGAAGCTGCTGGATATGTTCCTGGTAAAGACGTATTTATCGGATTTGACTGTGCTTCATCAGAATTCTACGATAAAGAACGTAAAGTTTACGACTACACTAAATTCGAAGGTGAAGGAGCTGCTGTACGTACTGCTGCAGAACAAATCGACTACCTTGAAGAATTGGTAAACAAATACCCAATCATCACTATCGAAGATGGTATGGACGAAAATGACTGGGACGGTTGGAAAGCTCTTACTGAACGTCTTGGTGGTAAAGTTCAATTGGTTGGTGACGACTTCTTCGTAACAAACACTTCTTACCTTGAAAAAGGTATTGCAGAAGGTGCTGCTAACTCAATCCTTATCAAAGTTAACCAAATCGGTACTCTTACTGAAACATTCGACGCTATCGAAATGGCGAAAGAAGCTGGTTACACTGCTGTTGTATCACACCGTTCAGGTGAAACTGAAGATTCAACAATTGCTGACATCGCAGTTGCAACAAACGCAGGACAAATCAAGACTGGTTCACTTTCACGTACAGACCGTATCGCTAAATACAACCAATTGCTTCGCATCGAAGACCAACTTGGTGAAGTAGCTGAATACCGTGGATTGAAATCATTCTACAACCTTAAAAAATAATCTAGTTCAGTGAACAAGGTTTGAAGCCCCTCGGATTTTTTCCGAAGGGCTTTTTTCTGTTCAAGGGGATAAGAAAGGGGCGGAGTTTATGGTATAATAGACAAAAACACTTGTATTAGGAAGAAATTATGTCTAAAGAGATTGATATTGAGTATTACCACCAACTAGCACTGCAAAAGCAGAAGGAGCATCGTAAAGTTTTAGCTAATCTAAAGAAAAAACCTCCTAAAAACTTAGATAAGATTGCCCAGCAGATTCACCAAGAAGTCTTTGCTGAGATTGATTGTACTGCCTGTGCCAACTGTTGCAAGACCTTGGGACCAGACTTTAAAGAGGCAGACATCACCCGTATTGCCAAGTATTTTAAAATGAAATTACCAGCTTTTGAAGCAGAATTTCTGCAGGTGGATGAAGATGGGGATAAGGTTTTTAAATCTATGCCTTGCCCCTTTCTAGGAGGAGACAATCTCTGTTCTATCTATGATGTTCGTCCAAAGGCCTGCAGGGAATTTCCCCATACAGACCGTAAAAAGATTCATCAAATCAACCATTTAACGATTAAGAATACTTTGACCTGCCCAGCAGCCTATCTCTTTGTTGAGAAATTAAAGGATAAGTTATAGAAATTTACACCTTTAAATCTTATACAAAGATTCTAGGGCGGAAGTATCTGATCTCTGTTAGACTATAGGATAGAATTGAACACGGCCTAGAAGCTATGCGAAAAAGACAAAATTTCCTAGGACTAGAAGATCCAGCGTTAATTTTCCTATTTTCACTTTGCTTTTAATGACCTTTGTATCTTGTGGAGGTGAGAAGAAAAGAATATGATGCATCAATTCAATAAAACCATGGATTATTTGGAGCAGCAGCTGACTGGAGAAGCGGATATGAAAAGATTTCAGCAGCTATCGGGCTATTCTTACCCTCTCTTTAGCAGGCTCTTTTCCATCCTAGCAGATATGACTTTAGCAGAATACTTGCGAAATCGCAGGCTGTCAGAAGCTGTGACGGACTTGCGGGAAAGCTCTGAGAAAGTCATTGACATAGCGATGAAATACGGCTATGAGTCTGCGGATGCCTTCAGCGCAGCCTTTAAGAAATTCCATGGGACAACTCCCTCAGAAGTTCGAAATGGAAAACCTTATCGGGTCTTTCCTAGATTTCAATTATCCTTAAAGATTACAGGAGGAAAGAATATGGATATCAAGATTCAAAAGAAACCTGCTTTTACTGTAGCAGGCGTCCTATTGGAAGCTATTGACAATAGCAAATGCCCGTCTGCTTGGGAGCATCTCTATGCTCATCACAGCTTTGAAAGCCTAAAAAGTTTAGGCAGTGGCCAATCCTTTGGCCTCTGCTCTGATGTCAAAGAGGGTGAAATCATCAACTATATGGCTGCTTATGATGTGACGGATAAAGTCAAAGCAGAAGAGCTAGGTCTATCAATCAAAGATATCCCAGTGGCTGAATATGCTATCGTACTAGTCAAAGGCCCTATACCAGCTAGCATTCACAATGCTTGGAAATATGTCTTGGAGGTCTTTTTCCCTGAAACAGGATATCGCCACTCAGGAGCGCCAGACTTTGAAGTCTATACTGAAGGAGATATGTCGTCACCAGACTATCAAATGGAACTATGGATACCAGTGATTAAGAACTAGATAATTTTCTGACGTTTTATAAAGATGCAAATCGAACTCTGTAGAAGATAGCTTTTACAGAGCTTTTCTTTGTTTAGATTTGGAATTTCTAAGAATAACAATAAATCTGATTTTACTTTAATTTAAGTATAAGGAATTTTTAAGCATTCACCTGTATACTTTTCCAATCATCAAAGAAAGAGGTGTAAATATGAACTATCTAGTTATTCCAGCTTACGAACCTGACTACAATCTTATTAAATTGGTTGAAAAGATTCACAATAAGAGCGATTTTTACATCATTGTCATTGATGATGGAAGTTCGGCAGAATGCCAAGACATTTTTGCTCGAGCGAAGGATTTTGCGACGGTGCTTCACCACCAGGTCAATCAAGGAAAAGGTCAAGCTCTGAAAACAGCCTACAACCTTGATGGTGGTGGATCCTCAACTCTCTACTTTAACGGTCAGGTGATCAATAAACCGACCACAGGTGGAAGCAAGATATCAGAAAGGTCGGTGAGTGATATTGTCTACATCGGTTACTAAAATTAAAAACAAACGCCTTAAAAAGACACTCGTTGGCTATAGTCTTCTCACGATTTTCTTCTTTGCATTTAGCCGTATCTACGAGTCCCTTAGTTTTGGGGAGACGTCGCTTCATATGCACTATCTCTTTGCAGTACCTTTAGTAGGGGGCATCGTTCTAGCATTATTGTTGAAAATCATGCCAAACCTAGGACGAATTAGCCTAAACTTGTGGAACTCGGCAGTTGCAGTCCTAACATCTGGAATGCTCTTTCGAGGAATTGTCAATCTATCAGGTCGTTCAACGACCTTAGATCAACCTTACTGGTATGTTGGCTTCGTCTTTGCTATTTTGGCTATAGCCTCGCTCTTCTTTCATAAGAAAAACAGTCAAGAGTTAGCTTAAAAATTGAAAACTGGTTGTTGAGAGAACAGCCAGTTTTCTTGTTGAAGTTCATGACTATAAATCACAAATACCCATATTTTTTGTTTGGATTTTATGGGGCATGCGAATAGTTTTCTCGGTATAATAGTCCCATAGAAGATAAGGAGGCATGAATATGCAGATGTATTTTGGAGATGTGTCACTTTGCTATAGCTATTCATTGGCAATGGCACTGGATAGCTATGGCCATGACTTTAAAGCAGAGTTTTTAGAGGCAATTATGGTGATGGGCAATGGCGCTAGTATCGTAAGGGAAGATGACCAGCACCCTCTAGTATTCTTTGATAACGGAATGCCAGATCTTTCCATCTCTCATTCTTTAAAAATACTTGGATTTGACTATGAGGACTTCTATCTAAAGGATGGAGCAGAAGTTAATTTGGAAGAAATTAAAAGAAAGTTGGAAACCTTTCTGACTAATGGACCTGTCGTACTGGGACCTCTTGATATGGGGCATCTGACCTACAATCCCAATCACACAATCCTTTATGGTGTGGATCACTTCGTAACCGTGTATGGCATTGATCATCAGCACCTCTATTTGCATGATCCAGCTGGTTTTGCCTGTATGAAGGTTGCTTTTAAAGACATCTTAGAAGCCTGGAAGGCAGAGGCTATTGACTATAAGCGTGGAGCTTACTCCATGTGGGGAAATTTTAAGAAGGTCAAGAGTCCTAGTCAGACTGAAATCTATCAGGAAACAGCAAAGATAATAAAGACCCGATATCTGAATGGTCAAAGCGGTGTTTTGGAATTCTATGCAAAAGCAGTTGCTGAAAACGGCTTAAATACCGAGCAAAAACAATTGCATCAGTATTTCAGCTTTAAACTTGCAGCTGTTCGAAATCTCTATCTCAGTAAATTCTTAAAAGCGTATGATCCAGAAGGGGCAAGATTAAAAGAGGAATTGGCATCTCTATTTGGCCAAGCTCATCTTTCATGTTTAAAAGAAGATTACCAAGAACTATCCCACTTGCTCTATCAGATAGCAAAAGAGGATGGTCGCTTTAGAGATTTATATGTAAAGTAGTGACTATAAGCATAAAAAATAGTTAGTAAAAGCAGTTTTTCGTAAAATGAAGAACTGCTTTTTGATTATGGTTATGGTATAATGAAGTAAGAAAATACCTCAACCTACTAGAAAATGAAGGGAGAACGCCTATGCCAAGACCAAGAACAAAAGAGGAGCTAATGCTAGCCTCTAAGGAAAACTATGAAAAACTTAATCTCCTAATTTCTCAGTTAAGTGAAGAGGAGCTACAGACTCCTTTTGATTTTTCAAAAGACCAAAAGAAAAAAGAAGCTCACTGGAAAAGAGATAAAAATCTAAGAGATGTCCTGATCCATCTCTATGAATGGCATCAGTTACTTTTGACCTGGGTACATTCCAATCAAAAGGGTCATGAGAGACCTTTTCTCCCTGAACCTTATAATTGGAAAACTTATGGGGAAATGAATGTCGCTTTTTGGAAGAAGCACCAGAAAACTTCTTTAGAAGAAGCGACTAGGCTACTAGAGCAATCGCATAAAGAGGTTTTAGAGTTGATGGAAGGCTTCAGCAATGACCAACTCTTTACCAAAGGTGTCTATAAGTGGACGGGTGGGACAAGTCTTGGCTCCTACTTTGTGAGTGCCACTTCCAGTCACTATGATTGGGCTATTAAAAAACTCAAAGCTCATCAGAAAAATTGTAAGAATAGCTAGTTGAAGTACTATTGAAATTCACCAAAGGTTCTTCTAAGCTTCGAATAGCTTAGTTCTCGTGATTTTTGAGCTCTTCTAGCTTTAGAATCCTTCAAAAATTAAAATTTAAGGCTATCATAGACTTAGAATAGGCCTAAAACATATATATAAATGCAATTCTAAACTTAGAATTGCATTTATATTAAAGTAATTGGAGTGTTCGACGCTTAGAATGCCTTGATTCTGTGAAATGTTGACTAGAAACTGGTTTGAATGGCTTTTTTCTGATATGGATGATAGATAGATGGGTGAGATGATGAACATACAAAAAGAGAAAGTTAGAAAAGAGTTGGTATCCCTCTGTTTGGGAGAACTTTCAGCCATCCTATCCTTTTGGTTTTGTTTTTTCCTTTTGAAAAATCGACTTGGTAATTGGAATAGTTTGATCCCTATTCTTTATCCTTTGTCTTTACTGACATTTATATTGCTTCAAGGTTCAATCTATTGGGCAATTTTGATTAGAAGACTGTCAAATCCTCAGTTCGGAAGTAGCAGTGTTCCCAAACTATTTGGTGTTTTAAGAATACTAGACCTTGTTTTAGTTATTGCCGGCTTTCCTTTTATTGTCTGGAATACCCAGAGTATCCTAGGGACTATCCTAGCCGCGCTGATACAGCTTTTTGCCCTTATCGAGTGGCTTAATTACTACCTCCTACGCCTATCTTATAGTTTGAATCCACTTATTTTATGGAAACGGATTGCAAAGGGAAAACTTGAAAAGAGCAGAATAGCGAAGGAGTTGGGGTAGGGGGGCTATCATTATTTTGATTTCAAATATAGCAGAAAAGTTATACGTAAGTATATAGAGAAGAAAAAGGGAAATGAAAAAAATTTTAAAAATTGTACTCATAACTTTATTAGTTTTTCTAACTTTGTTTGGTCTATATCGTGTCTATCAAAAGAATTATTATAAGGGAGTGTATGAATCTTTAAGTAATGTCTTTCTAGAGATGAACTATGCAGAAACCCATAGTGGTGTCTTACCTGGCCTTGCTGATTTTAGTAAAGCTGTTGATGGAAGTCAGTCGTTTAGAGATCCAGACTGGATAATTCCCATAGGACTTGATGCAGGCTTGTCTGAAAATGAAAGTTTAAAAGTGATTGTAGGTTTTGAAGAAACTTTTATTATTGAATACCAGCAACTATTATCTGATGGGAGATATCTTTATATAAAATATGACTACAATGATAAGAAACTCAACCAATCAGTCGAAATCTCAGATTCTAAATGGTCGGTAGCGTACTATTTAGCTGGATATAATATAAGAAATAAGGATGAGGGAAAACTAGATTTGGAGGCATATAAAGAATTATCACGTCAGTCGAAAACAGGGGATTCGATACCTAATTTTTACCTAACAAATCCCAACGAAGTACTAGAGTATTTAAAACCTCATGGGATTGATGAAGCTTGGATTAACGAAAAATCCCACTTCATGCTCTATGATGTCGTTCTAGGACGCTGGTTTAAAAATGGTAGTCAACGTTACTCAGTTGATAATCTTGGGGATGTAGAGATTGTGTCATTGAAATCTATGAAGGACTAGAACTAAGTATGAATAGAGAGATCTTTATAAATAGTAAATGTATGTTATAATATAGGAAATGAACTTGGGGGATTTTTTATGAATTTATTGAATATTTTTTCTGAACTTGATTATAAAGCCATTATCGAGGGGAGTTTGACTAATTTAATTCCAACAATCATAGCAGGAGGATTTACACTATTTGTAATTGATAAAATGACAAACTATATCCGTATTTCAAAAAAAATGGAATCCTATGGTTTTAAGGGTACAGCTTCAAAGAAGGGATTTTCTAAAACGGATATAAAGAAGATGTGTAAAGAAACTGAGAGATTAGATATTATCTTTGTATCAGGTTATGGTTTTTTTAGTGCTAATAAGACACCTCTAAAAAAAGCTATGGATAAAGGTATGAAAATTCGCTTTTTATGTGCTCAAGTAGACAATAATTTCTTAACAGATATTGAAAATTTAGAAGTAGAGCAAAGAAATCGTAAATCTGGAACAAAGATTAGTGAAGAGATTTGTGAAATAGTCAACGAGTATGAATCATACATTTTAGATAATAAAGTGGTAGAGCAATATTTAAATAAGATTAAGCAACTAGAACGACTAGACATTGAACAAGGCTATTTAGAAAATGGCAAAGATATAAAAAACGAAATTGCAAAATTATGTAAACAACTTGAGTATTATAAATGTGAAAAAAAGATGGAAATTCGCTATTACTCAACTGAGTATCGTTTACCGTTTATTTTATCTCAAAGTAAACCTTCAAAGGGTAAAATAACAACGAAAGTATGGTTGAATATCACTCTTCCTCCATATAAGTCTGTTGAAAATTTTATGTTAACTGGTGAGAGGGTTGATGATATTAACAAAGATGAGGGTGATTTTAACTTTATTGAAATGATGGAAGAACACTTTGAAAGTATCTGGAATAAGGCTTCTCGAACATTAGGTGAAAATGAGATAAATAAAGAATCTCAGTACAAAGCTTGGGAACAGTTATTGAAATCTTCATCAGAACGAATGATAAAATCAAGACAAACTGGCAACGGTTTATTAATTGAAGTCGCAGCCCAGCACCCATTAGATGAAGGGAAATATCCAAATGAAGAATTTTCAAAACGTTTGGATAAAGCAATAGAGTTATATAATAGATTAAATCAATCGGGAGAAAGTGTATTTATATATGTTCCAGGAAGTGTTCATAAAAATAATGAAGTAGCAGATGAACTTTCTCTTAGCGGTGCTGGAAAACAATATTTAGTAGAAAAAGGGATAAGTAGTGCGGTAATATATAGTGATGAGATGAATGTAAAATATAAAGGAGATCAGGGAGTTTATAATTCTACTGATGAGTGTTATGTTGCAACACAGATTTTCGAAGAAATGAAATTTAAACAAATTTATTGTGTATGTTCACCAGCTCAACTTTTAAGAAAAGCTTTTAGTTATATTAAGTTTGGTACTTTACCTTTTTTTGAAGTTGCAAATGCTGAAACATTACATCATAGTTATGTTAATGAATATTTTAAAATGATTCCTTTACTCTTGTCAGATGATAAAGCCTTACAATTGGATTCTGAATTAGGAGAAGAGATTCGCAAATACAGAAAACCAATGAAATAAAAGATAAATAATCTGGAGGAATTTTTAAGATTCGATTTATCTTTAATTGAAGCAAGTTATAAACTAACTTGTTTTTTACTAGGTTCTTTTATTCATTATAAAGACTATTTTTATTTCTTAATATAAATCTAAAATTGAAAAGTTAATTGAAAATTTATTAAAAATAAGATTTATAGGATAAATTTTGTGAGTAATAGAAAAGCCTTACATATAGAAATTTTTCCCACAAAATATGGAACAGATTTGTTTTGGCTATCAAAGATAGTGTACATATAGGATTTTATGATTTAAAGTCAGAAAGAGAAGTCGCTATTATGGAGGAAATTAATAATGAATACAAATCTAATAGCTTTAAGAAGAAAAGAACATTTTGAGAGTTTAAATTTAGAAATTCAGAAGGAGTTAGATGACTTTTATGATACAAAGGCAGCTACTCATCAACTAAAAGTGATTAAAAAAAGTAGGTCAATTCCAAAAGTGGGAGATGTATTTCTTGTGTCTCCTAGGGAGGGAATCTACTTTTATGGTAAAGTGCTGGTTTCTAATATAGTTAGAAAAGTCCCTGATTCTTTTGTGGAAGGGAAACGTGTTGTATTTATCTTTAAAGGAAATACTCATGAAAAAAATATTGATAAATACATGCCAGATTATTCTAACTTGTTAATTCCACCTGCTATTGTAGGTGATGAATATTGGAAAAAAGGATATTTCCATACTATCGCTAATATTCCCTTAACAGAGGAAGAGAAAAAGCTGGATTTTGGCTTTTATAAACTTCATTTTAAATGCAACTTTTTCTGTAAAGAGACTGGGGAATTATTGGATAAAGAACCTAAAATATTAGGGATGCATGGAATAACGACTATCAGTGGAATCGGATTGGAAATTGAAAGAGAGTTAATCATAAACCCTTCGTTGTTAGAAGAAAACACAAATTAGAATTATATCTTGTTTAGCGTACAAAAAAGCACTTGAAGAATCAATTTCTTTAAGTGTTTTTACTGTTCAATAGGCATAAAGTTTCCAACAATATTTTCAATAATGTGAGGCTTATCCTCCTATCAGGCTCTATGACAGGCTTGATCAATAATGAACAAGTACAGACACGACAGGTCAGCCCTTTGCTTATAACGGTGAAGCTCGTGATGACACTGAACTTGACTATTTACGAGCAAGATATTATGATAGTCAGGGAGGGACTTTCCTAATAGAGGATAGCTACCCAGGCGAGGCGATTACTCCTCTCAACCAGAACCGCTATAGCTATGTGCAGAACAAATCCGTAACTATACAGTTCCGAGTAGGCTCGGAAAAATTTAATTGCAAGATGGATCTATAGTAAGATATGGACTTGTATACTGGAGCCTGTATTTAAAACGAATGTTTTTGGAAAGGAAGTAAAAATGCATTTAGGTGGCTCAGTGGTTTCTAATCATATTTTAGAAAATAAAGCAGAATTGAAATGGGTATTTCGTGAGGATGCCGTGGATGAGCTAGACAATGCCTGGCGCTTTCTTTCTGAAATAGATACCGAAGAATACTTATCAAATCCTGAAAATATGTCAGTATGCGACTGGAGTACAATTGTTGAATTGAACCTGCTGTATTATTGATTTACGACATGCCTATCGGAACAGAACTTACACTTATTTACGAAGGTGAGCAGAGATATTTTATAGATACAAATACTGGAAGCAAAATTTTACTGTAAGACAGTAGCAGCAACCAGATAAGAAAAGAGATGAAAGTGACGATAGAAACAGAATTGAAAAGAATTAGTAAAAGTCTATCTTTAATAAATGACAACCAAACCTTTAACAAGATATCTTCTACTAATTTAGAGAATATAGATGATATTTTAAGTGATTATTTACCTCTTCATTTAGAATGGATAGAGAAGGGAAATTCTTGGATTGTTGAGTCATTGAGCGAGAATCATCAATTAGATAGACAAGCATTTTCTCAGTTACTTGTAGGGGTTAGAAACTTATATCTTTATTTAGAAGAAGTTCAAGATTTGCTTATTGAAGTATCAAATGAAATAGATAGAAAGTAGATGTTTAATTTTATAAAAAGGAATAGTGGAGTTGAATATGAAATTAGATATGGAAACTAAAAATGAAGAATGGGTAGAAGTCTTTAAAGGTTTGATTCCTGTAGATAAGTATAAGTTAAAAGTCTTGTTGACAAACTTGTCAGATGGTCAAGAAATTAGGCTGATTGGAGAACAGAATCGTTTTAAATTATCATGTTTTTGCTATGATGAAGCACGATTCTTTAGCAGGGAATTGTATTTATCTGCAATTCTGGATAAAGAGATGTTTAAAAAATTTGAAAAAAATAATTTTCAAAATATCATTTATGAAGTCAAAAATAGTCAATTAGTGAATAAACTCGGATATACAGCCTATGGTAGTGCAGGAACTCTGTATTCACAACATTATATAATCATAACTCAAGATAGTGTAGTGGAGATTCTTGTGTCTGCAAATTCTGATTTAAGTATCAGTCAATACTAGAAACTTTGCTAATTAAACATGTACACCGCTGTAGTACAATTATCAGAAAATAGAACTTGGAGAAATGATATGGAAAAATGGACGGAAATTAAACCGGGCTTCATCCCTTTTGCTGACTATGGTATTGAGATAAATATAGATGGGGATACTTTAATTGCCTACTTAGAAGATTCAGAAAAATTTAAATTTACCTTTACAAAAGTTTGGGCTTTCCGTTCAGTCTACGAAAGTTTAGAATTAATAGATAGTTACTGGGAGCAAGGATTGGCAGAGAACAGACCACTTTATCTGACCAACTATATCTATGAGGTCGAGAATGCAGAATTTGGAGACTTGGTCGCTTCTGCAAATATAGCTAATAAAAAGCTCCATCACTACAAATTAATGTCTACGCATTTTTTAGTGGATGTTGTATCCGAAAACGATGTAAAAGTGGAGAAAGTATAAAAATAAGGTGAATAAGTCCTTTAAGTCAATTCAGATTATGATAACTACCTGTTTCATTTATGCTAGAATATTCTTAATGAATTTTCAGAAAGGAAACTCAATGCCCTACAAATTTCTACTCTTCGACCTCGACCACACCTTGCTTGATTTTGATACTGCTGAGGATGTGGCTTTGACGCAACTTTTAAAAGAAGAAGGGGTTGCGGATATTCAGGCTTATAAAGACTATTACGTTCCTATGAACAAGGCTCTTTGGAAGGACTTGGAGCAAAAGAAAATCAGTAAACAAGAACTGGTTAACACGCGCTTTTCTCGTTTATTTGCCCATTTTGGACTGGAGAAAGACGGTACGTTACTTGCCCAGCGCTACCAGATTTATCTCGCACAGCAGGGGCAAACTCTTTCAGGAGCTCATGAGCTCTTAGACAGTTTCATCGAGCGAGATTATGAATTGTATGCTGCGACAAATGGGATTACTGCCATTCAGACAGGACGTTTGGCTCAATCAGGTCTGGCTCCCTATTTCAACCAAGTCTTTATCTCTGAACAGTTGCAAACGCAAAAGCCTGATGCACTATTCTATGAAAAAATCGGTCAGCAGATTGCAGGATTTAGTAAAGAAAAGACGCTGATGATCGGAGATTCCTTAACGGCTGATATTCAAGGAGGCAATAGTGCAGGGATTGACACTATCTGGTATAATCCTCATCACCTCGAAAATCATACACAAGCCCAGCCGACCTATGAAGTTCATTCTTACCAAGACTTGCTGGATTGTTTGGATAAACTGTAAAAAGTGGTTTAGATAGCCACTTTTTGCTATAATAGAAGCAGTAAAAACGAAGGAGTTGGCGATGCAACACTCATCTTGGCATGCTTTGATTAAGGAGCAATTACCTGAGGGGTATTTCGGGAAAATCAATCAATTTATGGATCAGGTTTATGCTCAGGAAACTGTTTATCCACCTAAGGAGAAGATTTTTCAGGCTCTATTGACTACACCGCTTGAAGAAGTTAAGGTGGTGATTCTAGGGCAAGATCCCTATCACGGGTCAGGTCAGGCTCAGGGCTTGAGTTTTTCTGTTCCTGACTCTATCCCAGCTCCGCCATCCTTGCAAAATATCTTGAAAGAGTTGTCAGATGACATCGGCGTTAAGAAATCCCATGATTTAACTGCTTGGGCTGAACAAGGAGTCTTACTTCTCAATGCTTGCTTGACTGTTCCTGCTGGGCAGGCCAATGGTCATGCTGGGCTAATATGGGAGCCCTTTACAGATGCTGTGATTCGGGTTGTCAATCATCTAGACAGACCTGTAGTCTTTGTACTCTGGGGCGCTTATGCACGTAAGAAGAAGTCCTTGGTTACCAATCCACAACACTTGATTATCGAATCAGCCCATCCCAGTCCTTTATCTGTTTTCAGAGGATTTTGGGGTTCCAAGCCCTTTTCCAAGGCTAATGCATTTTTAAAAGAGACAGGACAAGTGCCAATTGATTGGCTTAGATAAGGAGAAAATATGCCTCAGTTAGCGACGATTTGCTACATTGATAACGGAAAAGAACTGCTCATGCTCCATCGTAATAAGAAGCCTAATGATGTTCATGAAGGAAAATGGATTGGTGTGGGTGGTAAGTTAGAGCGAGGTGAGACACCTCAAGAATGCGCTGCGCGTGAAATCCTCGAAGAGACAGGCCTCAAAGCCAAGCCAGTTCTAAAAGGCATTATCACTTTCCCTGAATTTACGCCAGATTTAGACTGGTACACCTATGTTTTTAAGGTGACAGAGTTTGAAGGTGACTTGATTGACTGCAATGAGGGGACGCTAGAATGGGTTCCCTATGATGAAGTTTTGAGCAAGCCAACTTGGGAGGGTGACCACACCTTTGTTGAGTGGCTTTTAGAGGACAAACCCTTCTTTTCAGCTAAGTTTGTTTATGATGGGGATAAATTGTTGGATACTCAAGTTGATTTCTATGAATAAAGGAGAAAGCAGATGTTATTAATCAAAAACGGTCGTGTAATGGATCCCAAGTCTGGTTTGGATCAAGTGTGTGATGTTTTGGTCCAAGATGGGAAAATTGTCAAAATTGCGTCTGAAATCAAGAAAGAAGGAGCAGAGGTGCTTGATGCTACAGGTCTTGTGGTTGCACCTGGACTAGTGGATATTCATGTCCATTTCCGTGAACCTGGTCAGACCCACAAGGAAGATATCCATACTGGTGCCCTAGCAGCTGCTGCAGGTGGTTTTACAACGGTTGTCATGATGGCTAATACCAGTCCAACCATTTCAGACGTAGAAACTTTGCAAGAAGTTCTTCAGTCAGCTGCCAAGGAAAAAATCAATGTCAAGACAGTTGCGACTATTACCAAGAACTTTAATGGCCAAGACTTGACAGACTTTAAGGCGCTTTTAGAAGCAGGTGCGGTTGGTTTTTCTGATGACGGTATTCCGCTTGAGAGCAGTAAAGTGGTCAAGGAAGCCATGGAAGAAGCTAAAAAACTTAATACTTTTATTAGTCTTCATGAGGAAGATCCAGGTTTGAATGGGATTCTTGGATTTAACGAAAACATTGCTAAAGAATATTTCCATATCTGTGGAGCGACAGGAGTGGCAGAATACGCTATGATTGCGCGTGATGTCATGATTGCCTACGCAACTAAGGCACATGTTCACATCCAGCATTTGTCTAAAGAGGAAAGTGTCAAGGTGGTGGAGTTCGCTCAAGGTTTGGGTGCCCATGTCACAGCAGAAGTAGCACCGCAACATTTCTCTAAGACAGAAACCCTCCTCTTGACACAAGGTAGCAATGCCAAAATGAATCCTCCGCTACGTCTAGAGTCAGATCGTCAAGCCGTTATCGAAGGTCTCAAGTCAGGCGTTATCACAGTTATCGCAACGGACCACGCGCCTCACCATGCAGATGAGAAAAATGTAGAAGATATCACCAAAGCGCCATCTGGTATGACAGGTTTGGAAACCTCTCTTTCTCTTGGTTTGACTTATTTGGTGGAAGCTGGTGAGCTAAGCTTGATGGAATTACTAGAAAAAATGACTGTCAATCCAGCCAAACTTTACAACTTTGAAGCAGGCTACTTGGCTGAAAATGGTCCAGCAGATATCACTATCTTTGATGATAAGGCTGATCGTACTGTTGGTCCAGACTTTGCTTCAAAATCAGCTAATTCTCCATTTATCGGCGAAACCTTAAAAGGGCAGGTCAAATATACTATCTGTAAGGGACAAATCGTCTATCAAAACTAGATGGGACTCTGCTCTATAAACTATAAGAATAGAGAGCATATATGTATCCAACCCATCAATTTAAAGATAAG
Source organism: bacterium (assembly GCA_905221335.1). GTDB lineage: Bacteria > Bacillota > Bacilli > Lactobacillales > Streptococcaceae > Streptococcus. The sequence goes on along the minus strand of CAJNCT010000001.1, from coordinate 604,103 downwards.
TTTGTCTTATTTCTTAAGATATTTTTCCCTATCCTGATTTATCAGTTTGCCAATTATTCTGCCTCTTTTGTGGATACAACCATGACGGGGCAATACAATACCATGGACTTGGCTGGTGTATCAACTGCAACGAGTCTATGGAATCCTTTCTTTACTTTTTTAACAGGGATTGTTTCGGCCATGGTTCCCATCATAGGCCATCATCTGGGACGGGGCAAAAAGGAAGAAGTAGCATCTGATTTTTACCAATTTATCTACTTGGCTTTCGGACTGTCTTTGGTCTTGCTTGGAATGGTAGTATTCTTAGCGCCACCTGTCTTAAACCATATCGGACTAGAAACTCAAGTGGCAGCAGTTGCAGTTTCCTATCTTTGGTACCTTTCTATCGGGATTATTCCCTTGTTGTTGTTCAGTGTCATTCGGTCATTGTTAGATTCTCTTGGTTTGACCAAGCTATCGATGTACCTCATGCTCTTATTGCTACCTTTAAATTGTGGGTTTAACTATTTATTGATCTACGGTGCCTTTGGGTTTCCAGAGTTAGGTGGAGCAGGAGCAGGGCTTGGAACTTCACTTGCTTATTGGTGCCTACTGGGAATTTCCATCATCATCTTGGTCAAGCAGAAAAACCTAAAAGAACTTCATTTAGAACGACGCTCCCCTCTGAAATTAGAGAGAATTATAGAGGGAATTAGCTTGGGATTACCAATCGGTGGAACTGTTTTTGCTGAGGTCATCATTTTTTCAGTCGTTGGTTTGATTATGGCTAAGTTTTCGTCTATGATTATTGCCAGCCACCAGTCAGCCATGAACTTCTCGACACTCATGTATGCTTTTCCCATGAGTATTTCTTCTGCCATGGCCATCGTTGTTTCTTATGAGATAGGAGCTAAGCGATTTGATGATGCTAAGACCTATATCAAACTTGGACGTTGGATAGCACTGATATTTGCAGGCTTTACATTGAGCTTTCTCTATATTTTGAGAGATATCGTAGCCAGTTTATATGGCAATAATCCTGACTTCATTGAACTAACATCTACCTTCCTAACTTATAGTCTATTTTTCCAGTTAGCTGATACCTTTGCGGCTCCGCTTCAGGGGATTTTAAGAGGGTATAAGGACACTATCGTTCCTTTCTATCTTGGCCTAATCGGATATTGGGGAGTAGCGATTCCTCTAGGATATCTACTAGATCAAGCAACTGACTTAGGGGCATTTGCCTACTGGATTGGGTTGATTGCCAGCTTAATTGTTTCTGGTTGTTTGTATCAATGGCGATTGCAAACCGTAATGAAAAAATTGAGCTAATTTTAAGAAATTATCCTGAAAAATCACTTTGTGAAAAAATGCTCTAACTAGAGAGAATCCCTGTTTTAACAGGGGTTTATTTTTTTATATTGTGAAATTTTATCGGTCATATACTTTGACAGTGTATACTAAAAAAGGTAAAATAGTAAAGTAAGTACAAAGTTAGAAAGGCAAGATTATGTCAACTTTAGATAAGAATCTTTTGCTAGAGATGTTCCGTAAGATGGAAGAAATCCGTCGCATGGACTTAAAAATCGCTCAGTTAGTGAAAAAGGGAAAAGTTCCCGGTATGACTCACTTTTCTGTTGGAGAGGAAGCTGCTAACGTTGGGGCGATGTTGGCTCTCAACCCAGATGATCTGATCACCTCCAACCACCGTGGTCATGGACAGGCTATTGCCAAAGGGATTAACCTCAACGGAATGATGGCTGAAATCCTTGGGAAATACACTGGAACTTGTAAAGGAAAAGGTGGTTCTATGCACATCGCCGACCTGGATGCTGGGAACCTCGGTGCCAATGGTATCGTTGGTGGTGGTATGGGAATCGCTGTTGGCGCAGCCCTCAGTCAGCAAATGCAACATACTGGTAAAATCGTTGTCTGCTTCTTTGGAGATGGTGCGACTAATGAAGGTGTTTTTCACGAAGCAGTGAACATGGCTTCTATCTGGAAACTTCCTGTTATTTTCTACTGCATTAACAACGGTTATGGGATCTCTGCGGATATCAAGAAAATGACCAATGTAGAACATATTCATCACCGTAGTGCTGCATATGGAATCCCTGGAATGTTTATCGAAGATGGAAACAATGTCATCGACGTTTATGAAGGATTTAAGAAAGCTGTGGACCATGTTCGCGGAGGAAATGGTCCAGTCTTGATCGAAAGTGTAACCTATCGCTGGCTTGGTCACTCATCATCTGACCCTGGTAAATATCGTACGCGTGAAGAAGTGGAATTGTGGAAACAAAAAGATCCAATCGAAAACCTTCGCAAGTACCTCATTGAAAATACTATTGCAAGTGCCGAAGAATTGGAAGAAATCCAAGCGCAAGTCAAGGAAGCGGTAGAAAGTTCTGTTAAATTTGCGGAAGAAAGTCCATTCCCGCCACTAGAATCAGCATTTGAAGATATTTACGCAGACTAAGGAGAAAGAGATAAAATGGAAACAAAAACAATGTCGTTCCGCGACACCATTATCCTTGCTATGTCTGAGGAAATGCGTCGCGATGAAAATGTATTCTTGATGGGAGAAGACGTCGGTGTCTTCGGAGGGGACTTCGGAACTTCTGTCGGAATGCTCGAAGAATTTGGCCCAGAACGTGTTCGTGACTGTCCGATTTCTGAAGCTGCCATCTCGGGAGCAGCAGCAGGAGCAGCCATGACAGGACTTCGTCCAATCGTCGATATGACCTTCATGGACTTCTCGGTTATCGCCATGGACAATATCGTTAACCAAGCTGCCAAAACACGTTATATGTTTGGTGGTAAAGGTCAGGTTCCAATGACTGTTCGTTGTGCAGCTGGTAACGGAGTTGGTTCTGCAGCCCAGCACTCACAATCTCTAGAGTCTTGGTTTACTCATATCCCCGGACTTAAGGTTGTAGCTCCAGGTACACCTGCGGACATGAAAGGACTGCTCAAGTCTTCTATCCGTGATAACAACCCAGTCATCATTCTTGAGTACAAGTCAGAATTTAACCAAAAAGGGGAAGTGCCAGTTGATCCAGACTACACAATCCCACTTGGGGTAGGGGAAATCAAGCGCGAAGGTACAGATGTAACAGTTGTTACCTACGGAAAAATGCTGCGCCGTGTCATGCAGGCGGCTGAAGAATTGGCAGAAGAAGGTATCTCTGTAGAAGTCGTTGACCCACGTACATTGGTGCCACTTGATAAAGAAATTATCATCAACTCTGTTAAAAAGACTGGTAAGGTGGTGCTTGTCAACGACGCTCACAAAACAAGTGGCTATATCGGAGAGATTTCAGCAATTATTTCAGAGTCAGAAGCATTTGACTATCTAGATGCACCAATCCGCCGTTGCGCAGGAGAAGATGTGCCAATGCCTTACGCACAAAACTTAGAAAATGCAATGATTCCAACAGTGGAAAGCATCAAAGATGCCATCCGTAAAACCTATAACAAAGAATAAAACTACATAAGATAAATTATGTAAAACTATTGTTCTTTTTAACTTTAACAACTTTAGATACATTTCGTATCCAACTTACTTTGTAAAGTTGTGACAGTTTTTTGACAAATTGATAATATTCGACAAAAAACTTAGTAAGTCTACAAGGTTGACCGCCTAATAGCGGCAACCGTAATAACTTGAGACACGTTCCGTATCCAAGTTGTTTGTAGAGTTGAACACGGGCTAAAGTCTGTGTGAAAAGATAAACTTTCCTAGAAACTCAAGTTTCTTCGTCAAGTTTCCTATTTTCACCTTGACTTTTTCGCCCTTTGTATCATGTAATTGAATTCGGACGGAGGTCTGCGAAAAAAAGATAGATTTCCTTGTGTTCATCGAACACATCGACAATCACCTATTTTTTCATTGCCCTCTTCGTCCTTAATATCTTAGTATAGAATTGGAGAGGTCATGGCTGATGACAAGCTAAGAGCGACTCCTGCGGCTAGAAAGTTAGCGGATGATTTAGGGATCAATCTCTACGATGTTTCTGGCTCAGGTGCAAACGGTCGTGTCCACAAAGAAGACGTGGAAACTTATAAAGACACAAACGTGGTTCGCATTTCGCCACTTGCAAAACGAATTGCCCTCGAACATA